>CAISZN010000434.1 GCA_903889985.1 uncultured Hyphomicrobiales bacterium
ACGAGCATCTATCTCGCCAATCGCGGGATCAAGACGGCCAATGTGCCACTTGTCCCCAATGTCCCCATGCATCCAGCCATTGAAACCCTGCGCCATCCGCTCGTGGTTGGCCTCATCGCCAGTCCGGAGCGCATCGTGCAGATCCGTCAGAACCGCCTGCTGGCGCTCAATGCCGATCAGGAGTCCCCCTATGTGGATCGTATGTCGGTGGCTGAGGAACTGGCCAGTTCCCGTAGACTTTTCGCCCAGAATGGCTGGCCGATGATCGATGTGACCCGCCGCTCCATCGAGGAGACAGCCGCCGCCATCATCGATCTCTACAAGGCTCATCGCCTGAAATTCATTGCTCAATAATGCCGGCTCATGACCTCTGGCGCGCCGCCGCGCCTCTCATCCTGGCCTCCGGCAGCGCCACCCGTCTGAAACTGGTGACAGGTGCCGGCATCCCCTGCCGCACCGTCAGCCCGGATGTGGATGAGCGCGCACTCGAGGCGCCCCTTGTTGCGCGCGGGGCATCCGCCTCAGAGATTGCAGCCCATCTCGCCCGGGCAAAAGCCACCGCAGTGTCGGTCCTCAGTGGACAGGACTATGTTCTGGGCGGCGATCAGACGCTCGTTGTCGGGGACAGGATCCTCTCCAAACCCGCGGATCGCGCCGAGGCCGCCGCCCATTTGCGGCTGATGTCAGGTCGGACCCATGAACTGCATGCGGCGGTCGCTATTGCGCGCGGGGGCGAAATCGTCTTCGAATGTCTGGAGATCGCACGCCTGACCATGCGACCCCTCAGCGAAGCCTTCATCGAGTCCTACCTGGAAGTCGCCGGGCCCCGCGTGCAGACCAGTGTCGGCGCCTATCAGGTCGAGGGCCTCGGCATTCATCTCTTCGAGGCCATCGAAGGCGATCACTCGACCATCCTGGGCCTTCCCCTGCTACCCTTGCTCGCCTGGTTCCGGGCGCAGCATCTGGTTGCAGATTGAAGGAGACGAGACAGATGGTCATCCTCGGCCTGACCGGCTCGATCGGCATGGGCAAATCTGCCACAGCGGAGATGTTCCGCGATTTCGGCGTACCGGTGCATGACTCTGATGCCAGCGTGCATCAGCTCTACCGTGGCGCCGCCGCGCCTCTGGTGGAGGCCGCTTTTCCCGGCACGGTGAGCGAGGGTGTGGTTGACCGGCCGAAACTGTCTGCCGTGGTCCTGAAGGATCCGGCCGCCATGAAGCAGCTTGAAGCCATCATTCATCCGCTCGTTGGCGCGGATCGTGATGCCTTTCTGGCCCGCGCGCGTGCATCCGGCGCGCCGGTCGCCGTCCTCGACATTCCCTTGCTCTTCGAGATCAACGGCGACACCCTCGTTGATGCGATCGTCGTCGTCACCGCTTCGGAAGAGGTGCAAAAGTCCCGCGTGCTGGCGAGGCCGGGTATGACCGAGGAACGCTTTCAGGCAATACTGGGCAAACAGGTTCCGGACGCCGAAAAGCGCCGCCGCGCGCATTTCATCATCGAGACCGATCACGGTTTCGACCATGCGCGCCGGCAGGTGGCGGCGATCCTGAAGGCTGTGGCCAGTATGCAGGCGGGACGACCGAAATCGAATGCGTGAGATCATCCTCGACACCGAAACCACGGGCCTCGACCCGCTGAAGGGCGATCGGCTGGTGGAAATCGCCGGTGTCGAAGTGCTCAACTACATTCCGACCGGCGAAACCTTCCACGTCTATATCGACCCCCAGCGCGACATGCCCGCCGAGGCCTTCGCGGTGCACGGCCTCTCGGAAGAGTTCTTGCGCGGCAAGCCGCTGTTTCCCGACATCATCGATGATTTCATGGCCTTCATCGGCGATTCGAATCTCGTCATTCACAATGCCGAATTCGACATGCGCTTCATCAACAATGAACTGAAGCTCGCGGGTCGCAAGCCGCTGAGCATGGACCGTGTGGTCGATACGCTCTCGCTTGCGCGTCGCAAGCATCCGGGCGCGCCCAATTCCCTCGATGCGCTCTGCGCGCGCTATCGCATCGACAACTCACGCCGCGTGAAGCACGGGGCGCTGCTCGATTCGGAAATTCTCGCGGAAGTCTATGCGGAGCTGGTCGGCGGCCGGCAGGCCACCCTGGTTCTGGCCAGCGAGAGCCGCGCGGCGGCGCGGTCCGAAAAGGTGGTGGTCCGGCAAAGACCGGTTCCCCTCGACCGCCTGATCGTGGATGAGGAAGCGCAGGCCCATGCCCGCTTCCTCGAAGGCCTCGGCGACAAGTCCATCTGGAAGGACTACATCGCCGAAGCCTGAGGCTTCTGTGATCAGGCCTGGCCGGCGGCGCCCTGCTCGGCGAGGCGCTGGCGATAGAGCGCGACGAAATCGATCGGGTCGATATAGAGGGGCGGGAAGCCGCCGTTGCGCACCGCATCGCCGATGATCTGGCGAGCGAAGGGGAACAGCAGGCGGGGGCACTCGATCATCACCACCGGATGCAGTTCCTGCTCCGGAATGTTGCGGATGCGGAAGAGGCCGGCAAAATTCAGCTCGAAGCTGAACAGGGTCATCTCGGCCGTCTTGGCGGAACCCTCGAGCACGAGGCCAACCTCGAATTCACCCTCGGAGAGCTGCTGCGCATTCACATTGACCTGGATGTTGATCTCCGGGCCCTGCTCCTGCGGCGCGAGCGAACGCGGCGCATTGGGGTTCTCGAAGGAGAAATCCTTGACGAACTGAGCGAGGACGTTCAGCTGCGGAAGGGTGTCGGTGCTGCCGTTCTCGGCCATGCGTCGTCTCCAAATGGGTTTTGGCCAGGCTGGCCTGAGGTTCTGTCCGGCACGGGTGCCGGCTCGCCGGGGGCCTAGCACGGTCCAAGTTCATGAACAAGGCAGGAGCCCCACACGGGCAGCGCCTTTGCAAGTGATGCGCGCGCTCCCCATTTGTGCGCTATAAGTTGCGACGAACCATCACCCAGGCGCGGACACGATGCAGCAGTCTTTCGACATCACCACCATCATCTTCGCCGCGCTGGCGATTTTTGTCCTGTTCAAGCTGCGATCTGTGCTTGGCACGAAGACGGGCAATGAGAAGCCGCCGACGGATCCTTTCAGCCGGCC
>CAISZN010000435.1 GCA_903889985.1 uncultured Hyphomicrobiales bacterium
CATGGCCAAGAACGCAATCGTCTCGGACGATCTTGCCCAGAAATTCGCGACAGAGAAGGACACCCCTTATCTGAAGTGGGTTCGGGAAGAAGGTCTCGACATCATCAGCGCGCATTACATCCAGAATTTGCGCACCGTGGAACTCAAGCCCTGGGCCCGTCGCGGCGGCAAGGGCGTCTACATCAACCACGAAGCCTCGCGCACCTCGAACGACTGCTACGTCTGCGAGATCCCGGCCGGCGGCAAGCTTGCCCCGCAGCGCCAGCTGTTCGAAGAAATGGTGCTCGTGCTCGAGGGCCGCGGTTCGACCAGCGTGTGGAACGACAAGGGCGACCGCATCACCTTCGAGTGGAACGCCGGCGCTTTGTTCGCCATTCCTCTGAACACCTGGCACCAGCACTTCAATGGTTCTGGCACAGCGCCGGCCCGTTTCGTGTCGGTGACCAATGCTCCCCCGGTCATCAACCTCTACGAAGACACCCACTTCGTCTTCAACACGGCCCATGACTTCAAGGAGCGCTTTGCCGGCGAGCCGGACTACTTCTCGGCAAAGGGCGACCAGCAGGGCTTCAAGCTCGTCACGAACTTCGTGCCGGATGCGCCGAACATTCCGCTCATCACGGCCAAGGAGCGTGGCGCTGGCGGCGGTCACATCCGCTTCAACATGGCCAAGGGCTCGATGAACTCGCACATCTCGCAGTTCCCGATCGGCACCTACAAGAAGGGCCATGCGCATGGTCCGGGCGCCCACGTCATCATCCTCGGTGGCCAGGGCTACTCCCTGATGTGGCCGGAGGGCGATGAGCCCAAGCGCTACGACTGGGAAATCGGCACCATGATCGTGCCCCCGAACATGTGGTACCACCAGCACTTCAACACCGGCACCACGCCCTCGCGCTACCTCGCGTTCAAGCACGAGGTCGTGTCGATCCGTAATGCTCAGGGCGTGCCGAAGGCCTGGATCTCGAAGCGCATCGGTGGCGATCAGATCGACTATGCCGACGAGATGCCGTTGGTCCGCAGCATGTTCTCGGAAGAGCTGGCCAAGAATGGCCTGACGCCGAAGATGGATGCGGCCTACGAGACCGAACTCGAGACGCTGCCGCCGAAGGTTGCGTAAGACAAACGGGGAGGCCGGGATCCGGCCTCCCTTTTTTCATGTGCAAGATGATGGCCGGGGCAGCGTGGACTGCATGCGCCCGACAGCACGGGGAGGGCAGACGCGATGGCGAAGAATGCAGTTGTTTCGGACGATCTGGCGCAGAAATTCTCGACCGAGAAGGACACGCCCTATCTTGAGTTCGTTCGCAACGAAGGCCTCGACATCGTCGGCGCGCAATATGTCCCCAACCTGCGCACCGTTGAGCTGAAGCCCTGGGCCCGCCGCGGCGGCAGGGGCGTCTATATCAACCACGATGCCTCGCGCACCTCGAACGATTGCTACGTCGCCGAGATCGCTCCGGGCGGCAAGTTTGCTCCCCAGCGCCAGCTCTATGAAGAGATGATCCTCGTCCTCGAAGGCCGTGGATCGACCACCGTGTGGAATGATTCCGGCGCGCGCATGACCTTCGAATGGAAGGCCGGCGCCATCTTCGCCATTCCGCTCAACTGCTGGCACCAGCACTTCAACGGCTCGGGGCAGCAGCCGGCGCGCTATGTGGGCGTCACCTTCCTGCCCTCCGTGCTGAACATGTATGGTGACGTGGATTTCGTCTTCAACACGGCCTACGACTTCAAGACGCGCTTCAACGGCGAGCCGGATTACTTCACCTCCAAGGGTGAGCAGAAGGGCTTCCTGCTGACGACGAATTTCGTGCCGGATGCGGTCAACCTGCCGCTCATCCACGCCAAGGAGCGCGGCGCGGGCGGCGGTCATATCCGCTTCAACATGGCACGCGGCTCCATGGCGAGCCACATCTCCCAGTTCCCGGTGGGCACCTACAAGAAGGGCCATGCCCATGGTCCGGGCGCCCATGTCATCGTGCTGTCGGGCGAGGGCTATTCGCTGATGTGGCAGGAGGGCGAGGAGCCCAAGCGCTACGACTGGCAGGTGGGCACGCTCATTGTGCCGCCCAACGCCACCTTCCACCAGCACTTCAACACGGGCCCGACGCCGGCGCGCTATCTGGCCTTCAAGCATTCCTCGCCGCGCAATGCCCAGGGCGTGCCCATGTCGTGGATCAGCCGTCGCCTCGGCGGCAACCAGATCGACTACGCGGACGAGACGCCCGAGCTGCGCCAGATGTTTGCGGATGCCCTCGCCAAGCACAATCTCACGCCGAACATGGATGAGGTCTATACCAAGGAACTCGAGACTCTTCCGCCCAAGGTGGCGTAAGCTCGACTGCGGTAAGGGGCCGAAGAACCCCCGCCGGTCTGGGAGGAAGTGCCAATGGCCCGTGCTTCGGTCACGGGGGCTGCGCTCATGCGTGCGCTTGCCCTCAGCGTCTGCGTCTTCGCGCTGGCCCTGTGGTTCGCGCCGCCCGCCATCGCTCAAACGCTTGCCGAACTCGCACGTCTCGATACACCAGATCGCCTGTCACGCCTCATCGAAGGCGCCAAGAAGGAAGGCACGCTCAGCCTCTATTCCTCGGCGACGGTCGAGGACATGGCGGGCATCATCGCCAGCTTCGAGAAGACCTATGGCATCAAGGTGCGGGTCTGGCGCGGCAGCTCGGAGGACATCCGCCAGCGCGCCCTGACAGAGGCGCGCGCCGGACGCCATGATGCGGATGTGATCGAGACGGCGGGGCCAGATCTCGAAGCCCTGCAGCGCGAAGGCCTCCTGCAGGAAGTCGTCTCGCCGACCTTGAAAGAGATGATTCCCAATGCCCTGCGTCCCCATCGGGAATGGGTGGTGGATCGCCTCAGCGGCTATGTGGTCGCCTACAATACCAATCTCGTGCGCAAGGCCGACGTGCCCAAGAGCTATGCGGATTTTCTCGATCCGAAATGGAAGGGCAAGCTGGGCATCGAGGCGGAAGACTCCGGCTGGTTCATGACCTACGCGGGCCTTGTGGGCGAGCAGAAGGCCATCGACCTGTTCCGGCACATCGTCCAGGCCAATGGCATCTCCGTGCGCAAGGGTCACACCTTGCTCGCCAATCTCGTGGTCTCCGGTGAGGTGCCTGTCGGGGTCACGGTCTATAGCTACAAGGCCGACCAGCTCGAACATGCAGGTGCGCCAATTGCCACGGCGCACATGGATCCGCTCATTGCCCTGACCACGGGCGTCTCCGTCGCGCGGGGCGCACAACATCCCCACGCCGCCCTTCTCTTCTGGGAGCATATGCTGACCGAGGGTGAGAAGATCCTCGCGGCGCAGGACAACATGCCAACCAATGCGAAGGTCAAGGCGCCGCCTGCGGGCCTCGTCCTGCTCGATCCTGCGCGCGCGCTCGATGAGGGCAACAAATGGACGCGCCTGTTCAGGGAAATCTTCGCCCAGCAATCCCGTTGACCAGCTTGTGAGCAAGGGATGATTCCCCAAACCGGGGATCCCTGTGCTACATGCCGCCCCGGAGCGTGAAGCCAATGCCGGCCAAAGGCCAGGGCGTGGCTTCATCAGTATTCGGGAGACAAGATCATGCCATCCACCAGGCAACTGAAGCTCGTGGGTTTGACCTTCTTTGGGGTCGCGCTTGCAGCTGCGTCCCTGCCGGCTTTTGCGCAGTCGGTGGCGGACCTCGCTGCGCTCAGCGGACCCGATCGTACCCAGAAGCTCATCGAGGGTGCCAAGAAGGAAGGCACGGTCTCGATCTACACCTCGATCACGACCGAGGACATGAACGTCCTCGTGCCCCCCTTCGAGAAGAAATATGGCGTAAAGGTCCGTTTCTGGCGGGCCAGCAATGAGGACATCCTGCAGCGTGCCGTGGTCGAGAACCGTGGCGGGCGCTATGATGCGGATCTGTTCGAGACCGATGGCTCGGGCATGGAAGGGCTGCGCCGCGAAAACCTGCTGCAGCCGGTGCAGTCACCGGTCTTTTCCGAGCTGCTGCCGCAAGCGGTGAAGCCGGGAGCCTGGATCGGTACGCGCCTCAACATCATTTCCGGTGCCTTCAACACCAATGCAGTGCGCGCCGGTTCTCTGCCCAAGACCTATGAGGATCTTGCCGACCCCAAGTGGAAGGGCAAGCTTGGTATCGAGGCTGGAGACACGGACTGGTTCGCGACCGTGGTGAAATCGCGTGGCGAGGAGCAGGGCCTCGCCCTGTTCCGCGACATCATCTCGAAGAATGGCGCTTCCGTGCGCAAGGGCCATACGCTGATGGCCAATCTCGTGGCCTCCGGCGAGGTGCCGCTGGCGCTGACGACCTATCTGTACAAGGTCAATCAGTTGAAGGGCACCGGTGCACCGCTCGAATCCCTGCTCCTCGAACCGCTTGTCGCGCGGGTCAACGGCATGGGCCTCGCCGCCAAGGCGCCTCATCCGAATGCGGCGCTGCTGTTCTTCGACTACCTGCTGACGGACGGGCAGGACATTCTGGCGTCGCGGGAATTCTTCGCGACCAATATCAAGCACAGCAACATCACCGAGAAGCTGAATCTCACCTTCGTCGATGCAGGCCAGATGCTCGACGAAGGCGCCAAGTGGGACAAGCTCTTCAACGAGATCGTCACCCGGCAGGCGCGCAAGTAGTCGCACGCCGGGAGCGGCTGGGGCAGGCGTCAGGCCTGCCCGTCCTCCTGCGGGAATTCCTTGATCAGCACATTGGCGTCGTCGCTGAAGATGTCGCCCGGCTCGTCCTCCGGCACATAGCCAAGGGCTGTGTAGAAAGCGCGCGCGGTTTCCGTCGTGGTCAGCTGCATGCGCTCGGCGCGAACCTCCTTCGCAAGCCGCTCCATTTCGCCGACCATGGCCTTCGTGACGCCCTTGAAGCGATGTGCCGGGTCCACATAGGCGAGCAGGATTTCGCCTTGGTCGGTCACCGCGCCAACGCCGGCCATGGCACCCTCGATCTCCGCGATGAAGACATTGGTGCCGGGCCGTCCGATCCAGTGGGTCATATTGTCGACGGTCTTGTTGGCGAGCCAGCCCTCCAGCGTCCAGCGATCGCCGCCATGGTCCATGTGGCACAGTTCGATGATGGAGCGCCGCACGAGGTCGATGGCAGCTTGCGCATCGGCCGGGACGGCAGTGCGGATGTGGGGCAGGGCGGACATGGTGTGACCTCAAGAATCTGGATCTGCGTGCCAGATGCGCAGCCAGCGCCGAGATTCAAGGCTCGACGGATGCTGTCAGCTTTGGCAATCACGCACTCATGTACAGCCACATCACCAAAGCCGTCGAGATCATCGTCGAGCCACAGTTCATCTCCGATCGCTCCGAGCCGGAGGAGAGCCGCTATTTCTGGGCCTATACGATCCAGATCACCAACAAGGGGGCGCGGACCGTCCAGCTCATGTCCCGCTATTGGCTCATCATCGATGCCAATGGCAGGCAGGAAGAGGTGAAGGGCCCCGGCGTCGTCGGCGAACAGCCGATCCTGAAACCCGGGGAGACCTTCAAATACACCTCCGGCTGCCCGCTCACGACGCCTTCGGGCATCATGTCGGGCACCTACCGCATGGTCGATGAGGATGGAGGCAGCTTCGATGTCGTCATCCCGTCGTTTTCCCTCGATAGCCCCTATATGAGCCGGGTCGTGAACTGAACGAGGATCTGCGCGTGTCTGAACGGCTCGAAGCTGCGATCTGGTTACTCGACCGTCTGGTTGCCTTCGATACGGAGAGCAGCAAGTCGAATCTCGACATCATCGCCTGCATCGAGGACCACCTGCGCGCCCTCGACGTGCCCTATGTGCGGGTGCCCAACGCCCTTGGCGACAAGGCCGCGGTCTTTGCCACCATCGGCCCCATGGTGGATGGCGGTGTCGTCCTGTCAGGCCATACGGATGTGGTGCCGGTGGCCGGCCAGGCCTGGACCTCCGATCCCTTCCGCCTGCGCCGCACGGGTGGCCGCCTCTATGGCCGGGGCGCCTGCGACATGAAGGGCTTCGACGCCATCGCGCTTGCCATGGTGGAGGAATTCAAGGCTGCGCCCCTCAAGCGCCCGGTCCATATCCTGCTCAGCTATGACGAGGAGACGACCTGCCTCGGCCCGGTCGACACCATTGCCCGCTTCGGAATCGATCTGCCGCGCCCTGCCGCGGTCATCGTGGGCGAGCCGACCCTCATGCAGATCGCCGATGCGCATAAGTCCGTCTCCACCTACATCACCCGCGTCGAGGGCCTCGAGGGCCATTCCTCCCAGCCATCCCTTGGCGTCAATGCCATCGAGGGCGCGGCGGCACTGGTGAGCGAGCTCTATCGCCTCGCCGGACATTTGGAGGCTCTGGGCGATCCCAGCGGCCGCTTCGATCCGCCGGCTTCCACCATCAGCGTCGGCACGATCACGGGTGGCACGGCCCGCAACATTCTCGCCCGCGACTGCTCCTTCCACTGGGAGTTCCGCGGACTTCCCGGCGTCGTGCCGGACGCGGCCCTGCTGGCGTTGGAGAAATATGGCCGCGAGGTCGTGCTGCCCCACCTCAACCGCAACGGCCATCAGGCCCGCATCGAGACGGTGAAGGAGATCGAGGTGCCGGGCCTTGCCCCCGAACCGGGCTCGCAGGCTGAACGCCTCGCCTTCAAGCTCACCCGCTCCAACCGCACGATTGCCGTGTCCTATGCGACGGAAGCCGGACGCTTTCAGGGAGCTGGCATCCCCACCGTGGTCTGCGGCCCCGGCAGCATTTCCCAGGCCCACCAACCCGATGAGTATCTGGAGGAATCTCAGGTCGCGGCCGGAATTGCCTTCATGCGCAATCTGATTGCCGAACTCTGCGAGGATCGGCCTTCGGGCTCTTGAGGCGGACCGCGCTCGACTGTATGGTCATGCCGCGCGCGGGCGTAGTTCAATGGTAGAACGGAAGCTTCCCAAGCTTCATACGAGGGTTCGATTCCCTTCGCCCGCTCCAA
>CAISZN010000436.1 GCA_903889985.1 uncultured Hyphomicrobiales bacterium
CGCATGGTCGCGATGTTCGCGTAGGTCCATTTGGCCGGATGGCTGGAATTCTGGCGGGCGGCGTTTTCTGCCGGCATGCCGAAGGCGTCCCAGCCCATGGGGTGGAGCACATTGTAGCCCTTGGCGCGGCGATAGCGCGCCACCACGTCGCCCATGGCGTAGTTGCGCACATGCCCCATGTGGATGCGCCCCGAAGGATAGGGGAACATCTCCAGCACGTAATATTTCGGGCGCTGGTCGTCGTTGCGGGTCAGGAAGGTCTGCCGCTCCTCCCAGATCCGCTGCCACTTCTGTTCGGATTCGCGGGGGTTATAGCGCTCGGAAATCATGGGCCATTCATTGCGAAAGGTCGGGAAAGTGCCGGCAGAGAGCATGATTTTCCGCGGCTGGTCAACGATTTTGCCTCTCTATAGAGTGCGCGCGCGACAGCACCAACCTGGCGGCAGGCCAGCCCGTGGAGTTTCCGGAACCCGATGACGAGCACATTTTCGCAGCGACAGGCGCAGGTTCGTGGCCGCATCACCCAGGCAGCGAAGGATTTCGGCCGCAATCCCGGGGATGTGACGCTGGTCTGTGTCTCCAAGACTTTTCCCGCCGAGGACATCCGCCCGGCGCTGGAAGCCGGCGAGCGCGTCTTCGGCGAGAACCGGGTGCAGGAGTCGCTGGCCAAATGGCCGGACCTCAAGGCGGAGTATCCCGATGTGGAGCTGCACCTGATCGGGCCGCTGCAGTCCAACAAGGCGAAGGAGGCGGTAGCCCTCTTCGATGTGATCGAGACCGTCGACCGGCCCAAGATCGCCGAAACCCTCGCCGCCGAGATCAAGCGCAGCGGGCGCCATCCCAGGCTCTATGTAGAGGTCAACACGGGCTCCGAGCCGCAGAAGGCCGGAGTCCTGCCTCAGGAGGCGGATGCCTTCATCGCCCGCTGTCGAGATGAATTAGACTTGAAAATCAGTGGCTTGATGTGCATTCCCCCGGCCGGTGAACAGGCTTCGCCGCATTTCGCCCTGCTGGCAGCCATCGCGAAACGGAACAACATCCCGGTCCTGTCCATGGGCATGAGCGCAGATTTCGAGCTGGCGATCCAGATTGGGGCGACCCATGTCCGCATAGGGACCGCCCTGTTCGGGCACCGGGGATAATTGGACCGCGGGCCTCCGGCCTGTCTGCTGCCTGATGTGCGGCACCGGCCGCGCGGTCCATTTGAGCGGTCTACCTGATATCCATCACCACGTGCCGGGCCAAGCGCGGCAGGAGGCGACGCATGTCAGCCGCCGAAATGGCGACACACCCCTCGGTGGGCTGATAACCCGGCCGCGCGAGGTGGAAGAAGATCGCGCTGCCGCGTCCGCGCACCCGAGGCCGCTGGTTGTGGTCGAGCACGATGACCACGTCATAAACCCGGTCGTCCCGGCAGAGTTTTTCGTGGCCGACGGCTGAGGGCAGGCGGATGGGCCGGTTGTAGGCCGGCGCGCGCGCATCGTCGCACCAGCCGTCGTCTGGCTGGATGGCCGCGTTTTGCAGCCGGAGAGGCCCGCCAACTCCCCGGTCGCGGCGAAGCAGAACCTTCAGCAGCTTGAAGCTTCCGCGCGGCGTGGCGCGGTCTCCCTCGCGCTTGTCGCTGCGAATCCCCTTTGTTCCGAGTGCGCACGAGAATGTGAGCGAGCCCGCCTGCAGGATGCCGCGCCATGGTAGACCCACGGCCTTCGACACACGCAGGCGTGAAATCGCGTGACCCTGTTGCTTGGCCTCAGCTTTAAAGCCCTGATCACGGCCTCGTGTTGAGCCGCGAGATCGGCCCGATCCGCCCGTCTTCATCGCCGCGACATTTTGACCCTCAGACACCGTCAGCTTACATTGTGCCGCGTATGAAGGCGACTGACCAATCCGTCGGCCGTTGCAGGAACTCCAGATGCCGCAAGTTCGTAAGATCCTGATTGCAGACGATGATGCCGACCTGCGTGGCGCACTCGCCGAGCAGTTGGCCCTGCATGAGGAGTTCAGCCCCTCCGAGGCGGACACGGCCGCCAAGGCCATTGGCATGACACGCAATGAACAGCCCGATCTCGTGCTCATGGATGTGGGCCTGCCCGACATGGATGGTCGCGAGGCGGTGAAGATCATGCGCAAGGACGGGTTCAAGAGCCCGATCATCATGCTCACCGCCCAGACATCCGATGCCGACGCCGTGCTCGGCCTCGATTCCGGCGCCAACGACTATGTGAGCAAGCCCTTCCGCTTCGCGGTGCTGCTGGCGCGCATCCGCGCCCATCTGCGCCAGCATGAGGCGAGCGATGATGCGGTGTTCCAGATCGGCCCCTATACCTTCCGGCCGGGTGCAAAATATCTGACCACGGAGAAGGGCACCAAGCTGCGACTGACCGAGAAGGAAACGGCGATTCTGCGTTTCCTCTATCGGGCCGGCCAGCAGGTCGTCACACGCGACGTGCTTCTGCGCGAGGTCTGGGGCTATAATGCCAATGTGACAACCCATACGCTGGAAACCCATATCTACCGGCTGCGCCAGAAGATCGAGAAGGATCCTTCCAATGCGCAGCTGCTGGTGACGGACGCCGGCGGCTACAAGCTCAACCCCTGACCGAGGTCGCATGTCGCTCGACGAAGACCTTCGCAACCTGTCCAAGATTCCCGTCTTCGCGACGCTGGAGAATGATGCACGTCGCCTGATCGCCTTTACCGGCGAATCGCGCGCATTGCGGCCTGGCGATGTGCTCTTCCACAAGGGCGACTTGGCGGATGCGGGCTTTGTCGTGCAAAGCGGTTCGCTGACCCTGACCCATGATGAAAAGGCCGGTGGCGTGCCGATCGAGGTGGTCGTGCCTCATACACTGGTTGGCGAGATCGCCCTGATCAGCGAGATCGAGCGGCCGGTGACCGCCTATGCCACCGAGCCGACGACGGTGCTCAAGATCAGCCGCACCCTTTTCCATCGGGTGCTGCGCGAGCATCCCATCAGCGCCGCGCGGCTCAAGGCCTTCCTTGAAAAGCGCCTGCACGACTTCGCCAGGGAGATGGCCGAGTCACCCTTCCTCGCCGCGGATGGGGCTAAGGCACAAAGGTGACGACGACCGGCACGTGATCTGAGGGACGCTCCCAGCCTCGTGCATCGCGGATGACTTCCAGAGATTTTGCATGGGGTGACAGCTTCTCGCTGGTCCATACGTGATCGAGCCTGCGGCCCTTGTTGGCCTCTGCCCAGTTGGCCGAGCGATAGCTCCACCAGGTGAAGAGCTTTTCGTTGGGCGGCACGAAGCGGCGCATGACGTCGACCCAGGGGCCGGAGCCCTGCACGCGGCCGAAACGCTCCACCTCAACCGCTGTGTGGCTGACGATCTTCAGCATCTTCTTGTGGTCCCACACATCGGTCTCGAGCGGCGCGATGTTGAGATCGCCGACAAGCACCGCGTGACCCTTCGCAAGCGCCTCTTTCTTGAACCAGGCTTCCATCTCGTCGAGGAAGTCGAGCTTGTGGGCGAATTTCGGATTGATGTCGCGATCGGGCTCATCACCGCCGGCGGGCACGTAGAAATTGTGCAGGGTGGCCGCGTCGCCGCTCAACACGCCGGGCTCGAAGGTCACGGCAATGTGGCGCGCATCGCCCTTCTCGCAGAATTCACGCTTGTCGATCCGGGTGAAGGGCACGCGCGAGGCGACGCAGACGCCGTGGTAGCCCTTCTGCCCGTTGATCGCCACATGGGGGAAGCCGAGGCGCTTGAAATCGGCGGAGGGAAACTCCGCATCCCGGCATTTGGTTTCCTGAAGGGCGATGATGTCGGGCTTGTGCTGTGCGATGAAGTCTTCGATGAGCGGCATGCGCAGCCGCACCGAATTGATGTTCCACGTCGCCAGTCTGGTCGCCATGCCGCTCTCTCCTGCTGGATCCTGAGTGGCATGGGCAGCGTGCGGCGGCAAGCGCCCCGATCACCCTCCCCCTGATGGGGAGGGTCGTCCGGTTCAGTTAAACCGTTCGTAGTTGATCTTGAACAGATCGGGATCGGGCTTGCGCTTCAGGTCCAGATTGAAGATCGAGACGGCGGTCTGGTAACCCTGCGGGTCAATGACGTTCCACTGCTTCAGGGCAAAGCTCTGCGGGTCGAAGGTGAGCTTGATGCGCGAGGTGCCGCCCAGCGTCGCCTTGTCCTCGATCAGGATGGAGACTCCCGAGGGCTCGTTCATGACATTGAGGATCTTGGTGTCGCGCGCGATGTCGATCTGCTCCTTGAGCAGGAATTTCAGCGGCGTCTGGCCGATGAAATAAACATCCTGGGTGGCGAGCTTGCGGTCGCGCACGGCCACCGAGGTGCCGTCGGCGATGATCTCGATCGTGGCGGGCGCGGCATATTCGAAGCGCAGGCGGCCGGGCCGCTGCACGGAAAGGCGGCCTTCGGTCTTGCGACCGTCAGGGCCGATCTGGGTGAAATCGGCGGACATGATGCCATTGGCGTTGAACCAGCCATTGGCCTTCTGCACGGCCGTGCCCGCATCGATCGTGGGAATCTGCGGCGGCGCAGCTGACTTGCCGATGGCAGCAGCGGCGGTCGCAGGCTTTGGCTGCAGCTGCAGGGGCGCCTGGGCGAAGGCCAGCGAACCCGAAAGGGCAAGAGCGGCGGTCACGGTGGTCAGGCGGAACATCATCGGGCGTCGGTCTCGCTGCAGCGGTCTGATGCTGGTCTAGGCTTGCGATATGGCGAATGTGGGACGCTACTCGTCGTGGCCGGGTTCGAAGGCACCCCGGTCGATGCCGCCACCAACAAGGATCTCACGCTTGCCCGCATGGTTGGCAGGGGCCACGAGGCCTTCCTTCTCCATGCGCTCAACGAGCGAGGCGGCCTTGTTGTAGCCCACCGACAGGCGGCGCTGAATATAGCTGGTCGAACATTTGCGGTCGCGCAGCACGATGGCCACGGCGCGATCGTAGAGGTCGCCGCCTTCTTCCGCATCCATGCTTCCGGGGCTGGGCAGCGGGCCATCGGCGCCGGGACCGTCCTCGTCCTCGGTGGTGATGGCCTCGAGATATTCGGGCTGGCCCTGCAGCTTGAGGTGGCCGACGATCTTCTCGACCTCGTTGTCGGAAACGAAGGGGCCATGCACGCGCGAGATGCGCCCGCCGCCCGCCATGTAGAGCATGTCGCCCTGGCCGAGCAGCTGTTCGGCGCCCTGCTCGCCAAGAATGGTGCGGCTGTCGATCTTCGAGGTGACCTGGAAGGAGATGCGGGTGGGGAAGTTCGCCTTGATCGTGCCGGTGATGACATCGACCGAGGGGCGCTGGGTCGCCATGATGAGATGGATGCCGGCGGCACGCGCCATCTGCGCGAGGCGCTGGATGGCGCCCTCGATGTCCTTGCCGGCGACCATCATCAGGTCGGCCATCTCGTCGACGATCACGACGATATAGGGCAGCGGCGACAGGTCCATCTGCTCCTGTTCGTAAATGGCCTCGCCGGTTTCCTTCGAATAGCCCGTCTGTACGGTGCGGCTGATGACCTCGCCCTTGGCGGCGGCTTCGACCACGCGGGCGTTGAAACCGTCGATGTTGCGCACACCGAGCTTCGACATCTTCTTGTAGCGGTCCTCCATCTCGCGGACCGCCCACTTCAGCGCAACGACGGCCTTCTTGGGGTCGGTCACGACCGGAGTCAGCAGGTGCGGGATGCCGTCATAGACGGAGAGTTCCAGCATCTTCGGGTCGACCATGATGAGCCGGCACTCTTCCGGCTTGAGCCGGTAGAGCAGGGACAGGATCATGGTGTTGATGGCGACCGACTTGCCCGAGCCGGTGGTGCCGGCGACGAGCAGGTGGGGCATGCGGGCGAGATCGACGATGACGGGCTCGCCACCGATGGTCTTTCCCAGCGCAATGGCGAGCTTGTGCTTGGACTTCTCGAAGTCCTCCGAGGCCAGCAGCTCGCGCAGGAAGACGGTCTCACGCTTCTGGTTCGGCAGTTCGATGCCGATGGCATTGCGGCCCTGCACCACCGCCACGCGCGCCGAGATGGCCGACATGGAGCGGGCGATATCGTCGGCGAGGCCGATGACGCGGGATGACTTGATGCCGGGGGCCGGCTCCAGCTCATAGAGCGTGACGACCGGGCCGGGCCGCACGTTGATGATCTCGCCCTTCACGCCGAAGTCGTCGAGGACCCCTTCGAGCAGGCGGGCATTCTGTTCCAGCGCATCTTCGGAAATCTTGCTGACGGCCTGACGCTTGGGCTCTGCGAGCATCATCAGCGGGGGCAGCTCGTAGGTTTCCTTGCCGAGCAGGGAGGGCTGCGATTCGCGCACCCCGCGCTTGCCGGGCTTGATGGCGGGCGGAGGCGCGGCAACGCGCTTGCCGGGCGTGACATCGCGAGGCTGGTCGTCCTCGTCGATGGTCACCGGCTCGAAATGGCGAGGCCTTTCCAAAGCGGGGGCTGGCGCGTCGGCGGCAAAGGGTGATTCGAGGACGGGCTCCTGGCGCGTGGCCGGGCGCTTTTGCGTGGAGGGAAGCAGGCTTGCGCCCTCCTCCACCATGTCGTGGGCCATGTTCTCGGAGGCGCCGCGACCGAACAGGCGGCGGAGGGTGGCGCGGGCGCTGAGCACGGCATGGATGATCGCGCCCAGAGACACCAGCCCAATGCCCGGCTCGCCGGCTTCGTCTTCATCGTCAGAAGGGGTCTGGCGACGGACGGGCTCGTCCTCCTCCTCTTCCTCTTCTTCGGGGAGGGCAAAGCCGGAGGCGGCAGTCAGGCTCAGGATCGCGCCCGAGCCGAAGACCACGGCGAGGACAAGCTGCACGATATTGTTCTGGCCGAACATCTTGTGGGGCAGCAGCAGGACCGCATCGCCGGTCACCCCGCCAAGCCCGGTCGGCAGGGGCCACCGATCAGTGACCGGCAGCAATGAGGCGACGGTGGCAGCGCAGATGATGCCAATCGTCCAGAGCAGAAGTCGCAGCCGGATGCGTTCCAGCCGGCGATGATGCATGAGCCGCCAGCCCCAGAAGATCACCGGAACGAGCATGGCCGCAGCGGCGACACCAACCATCTGCATCACCAGGTCGGCCGTGATGGCGCCCGGCGGGCCGATCAGGTTGCGAACCGGTCCCGATGTCGCGTGATTGAAGCTCGGATCCTGAACCGACCATGTCAGGAGTGCGAGCGCGAGCGCTCCGGCGAAGGCCAGCAGCAGCAGACCGCCGAGCTCCGCCAGTCGCCGCGCGAGGAAGAAGCGGACCGGCTCGGGAATATGGTCGATGGCAGAGAAGGTTGTGGTCCGCATGGCCCTGCCGCGACGCGCGGCGTCATAGTTCGAGGATGCCCATTTCGAAGCTAGGGAGTCGCGGTTAACGGGCGCTTAACCCTGCCGCCCTGGCGGAGCTTCAGCACAAGAAAAAGCGGCGCCGGTGAGGGCGCCGCTGAAGTCGAGAGGAACGACAGGGAGACGAAGAAGGCCGGGGCCGTAGCCCCGGCAGCAGTCTCAGTAGTTGTAGGCGCGTTCGCCGTGCTCGGCGATGTCGAGGCCTTCGCGCTCGGCATCGGTGGGAACACGCAGGCCAACGATCAGATCGACGATCTTGTAGAGGATCGCAGAGCCGATGCCCGACCACAGCAGCGTGGCGACGACCGCCGTGATCTGCGCAATCATCTGCGGGCCGAGGGCATAGGTGCCCACGTTGTTGGCAGCGGTGTAGTCGGTGATGCCGACGCCACCCAGAGCCGGGTTGACCAGGATGCCGGTCGCCAGGGCGCCGAAGATGCCGCCGACGCAGTGAACGCCGAAGACGTCGAGGGCGTCGTCATAGCCGAGCTTGTTCTTCACCGTCGAGACGAAGAAGAGGCAGAGCGGCGAGACGAGCAGGCCGAGGACCAGCGAGCCCATCGGGCCAGCGAAGCCCGAAGCCGGGGTGACAGCGACCAGACCAGCCACTGCGCCCGAAGCCATGCCGAGCAGCGAAGGCTTGCCCTTCACCATCCACTCGACCATCAGCCAGGAGAAGGCTGCACCCGCCGTGGCGACCATGGTGTTCACGAAGGCAAGAGCCGTCGTGCCATTGGCCTCAAGGTTGGAGCCGGCGTTGAAGCCGAACCAGCCGACCCACAGGAGTGAGGCGCCGATCATGGTCATGGTCAGCGAGTGCGGAGCCATGACTTCCTTGCCGTAGCCGATACGCTTGCCGAGCATGAGCGCGCCAACCAGACCGGCGATGCCGGCGTTGATGTGCACGACCGTACCGCCGGCGAAGTCGAGAGCGCCAACGCCATTCATCCAGGACGCAGCACCACCGGCGAGCCAGCCGACCGCACCCGTGACTTCGTCGAGCTTGGCCTGAGCAGCCGTCTTGGCGGCATCGTCCGTCGCTGCGGCGAGAGCCTTGGCAGCAGCGGCGATGTCATCAGGAGCAGCAACAGCCCAAACCCAGTGAGCGATCGGGAAGTAGATTACGGTCACCCAGAGCAGGACGAAGAGCATGACAGCGGAGAACTTCATGCGCTCGGCGAAGGCACCGACGATCAGCGCAGGCGTGATCATCGCGAAGGTCATCTGGAAGACCATGTAGGCCAGTTCCGGAATGACGACGCCATTCGAGAAGGTCGGAGCGACTGCATTTGCGTCGACGCCCTTCAGGAAGATTTTGCCGAAGCCGCCGATGTAGGCGACCATGCTGCCGCTCGAGTCGCCCAGCGAGATCGAGTACCCATAGAGCACCCACAGGATGCCGACGAGCGAGACGATCGCCAGGACCTGAGTCAGCACGGACAGCATGTTCTTGGTGCGGACGAGACCGCCGTAGAACAGGGCGAGGCCGGGGATCGACATCATCAGCACGAGAACCGATGAAATCAGCATCCAGGCGGTATCGCCCTTGTTGGGAACCGGCGCGGCCGGGGCAGCAGCCGCAGCCGCTGCAGGTGCAGCAGCATCATCAGCCGAAGCAATGCCCGACATCACGGCGTAGGCGAGTATTCCGAGACCAGCCACTTTGGCGACTGTCCCGAGCGAGGGTTTGCTCATCATTTTCTGGAACTCCTAGGGATACGGGATCAGAGCGCGTCAGAATCCTTTTCGCCGGTGCGAATGCGGATCGCGTGTTCGAGGGAGCTGACGAAGATCTTGCCGTCGCCGATCTGGCCAGTGCGCGCGGAGGCGACAATGGCGTCGACCACGGCGGGTGCGAGATCAGTCGAGACGGCCACTTCGATCTTCAGCTTCGGCAGGAAGCTCACGGCATATTCAGCGCCGCGATAGATCTCGGTATGCCCCTTCTGGCGGCCGTAGCCCTTCACCTCGGTGACGGTCAGCCCATGCACTCCGACGGCCGTGAGTGCATCACGGACCTCGTCCAGCTTGAAGGGCTTTATGATTGCCATGACTATTTTCATGTCGGTGTCCCTGCTTGGCCGTACGCACCTTACTCTGTCGTCCGTGCGGCTATCATTGCTCGACCACGCGCCGCGGCGTGCGGTCATGCTCGCGGGATCTCCTAAACAAGGGCCGTGCCAAAGTCGGCAACCGGTTGGAAATATGTGAATCGCGGAAGAACAAGGCTGGACAGGCCAGCTTTCAGCCATCAGCGCAGCCGATGCCTTTTAAATAAGCAGCACAAATGCCATTCAATTAGGCAGACTTATGAAGCAGGCTTTTTCCGCAGGAGCCCTTCCTGTGCAACGGAGGCGACCAAAAGGCCGTCCTGCGTGAATAAACTGCCCCTTGCCAAGCCCCTGGAGCCACCCGAGTTGGGACTGTCCTGCGCATAAAGCAGCCATTGGTCCGCCCGGAACGGGCGGTGGAACCATAAGGCGTGATCGAGGCTCGCGGCCTGCATGTCCGGATCGAAGACCGACTTGCCGTGGACCACGAGCGCGGTGTCGATCAGCGTCATGTCCGAAAGGAAGGCCAGCACGGCCCGATGGACCGCCGGATCATCCGGCAGCTGCCCCTTGGCGCGGATCCAGACGTGCTGGACGGGCGCGACAGCCGTCTTGCGCGGGATCGGGGAATAACGGGCGAGGTCAACGGGCCGCAGTTCCAGCGGACGGTCGCGTTCGAGATAGCGGCGCACCTGCTCCGGGATCAGGTTTCGGAACTGTTCCAGCATCTGCTCCTCGCTGAGGAGGGACTCGGGCTGGGGCACGTTGGGCATGGGGATCTGGTGTTCGAGCCCCTGCTCCTCCTTCTGGTAGGAGGCCATCATGGTGAAGATGACGCGCCCATGCTGAATGGCGACGCAGCGCCGCGTCGTGAAGCTGCCCCCATCGCGAAGGCGCTCCACCTCATAGATCAGGGGTGCATCGGGATCGCCCGGCAGGATGAAATAGCCATGCAGGGAATGGGGGATGCGGTCCGCCTCGACCGTGCGGGAGGCTGCGACCAGGGCCTGTGCCACCACAAGGCCGCCAAAGACCCGCTGTCGACCGGTCTGGGGGGCGTTGCCACGGAAGAGATTGTCCTCCAGCCGCTCGAGATCGAGGATGGAGACGAGTTCCTGAACGGCAGTCGACATGAGAATTCCCCGGCGCGGACCCAAGAGACGTGGCGTTCCGCGCCGGTTCCGTCAAGACAGTTTACTGGTGAAGGGTCTCGCCGTGGAGAACCAGATCGAGTCCCTCCCGTTCCTCGTCGCTCGACACCCGCAGGGAGGTGAAGAGGGCCACGAGCTTCAGGGTCACCCAGGTTCCGATCGCACACCAGCCAATGGTGACGATCACGCCGACGGCCTGGATGAGGAGCTGGCGCGGATTGCCCTCAAGCAGGCCGGGGATCCCATGCGGCGTATCCGGGCCGATGCTCAGCGCCGCCGTCGAGAAAACGCCGGCGAGCAGGGTTCCCAGGATTCCGCCAACCCCGTGGACGCCGAAGACGTCGAGGCTATCATCGTATTTCAGGCGGAATTTCAGCACTGTGCAGCACCAGTAGCAGACCGCCCCGGCGATGCAGCCAATGACGAGCCCGTGCCAGGGAAGCACATAGCCGGAGGCCGGCGTGATGGTGCCAAGCCCCGCCACAGCGCCTGAAATGACACCAAGGACCGAGGGTCGACCCCGCTCCAGCCATTCGAGGATCGACCAGACCACCGCCCCCGCGCAGGCGGCCAGATGGGTGGCGACGATGGCAAAGACCGCACGCGAGCCTGCGCCCAGCGCCGAGCCGCCATTGAAGCCGAACCAGCCGACCCACAGCAGGCCCGTGCCCATGACCGCGAGGGATAGGTCGAAGGGGGCAAGGTTTTCCTTGCCGAAGCCCTGCCGGGCCCCGATCACCACGGCCGCCACAAGGCCCGCGACACCTGCATTGATATGCACCACCGTGCCACCGGCGAAGTCGAGCACGCCGTATTGGGCGAGGAACCCGCCGCCCCAGATCCAGTGGGCGCTGGGGATATAGACTACGAAGAGCCAGATGACGCAAAAGAGGCAGAAGGCCGAGAACTTCATGCGATCCGCCACCGATCCGCCGACCAGTGCGCAGGTGATGACTGCGAATGTCATCTGATAGGCCATGAACAGAAGCTCGGGGATGGTCTTGGCGAGCGGGCTCACCGAATCCATGCCGATGCCGGCAAGGCCTGCGCGGGCAAGGGTGCCGATGAAGGCTCCCTCGCCGGTGAAGGCGAGGCTGTAGCCGACGAGCACCCAGAGGATGGAGACAATGGCCAGTGCCGCCGCGCTCTGGGCCATGATCGCCAGCACGTTCTTCTTGCGCACCATGCCGGCATAAAACAGCGCCAGGCCCGGCAGGGTCATCATCAGGACCAGCGCCGTCGCGGCAATCATGAATCCCGTATCGGCAGGGTCGATGGTGCTGTTTTGAGCGAGGGCGGGAGTCGTGGCGAAAAGACAGGCAAGGCAAGCGGCGGCTGATCGACCAAACCAGGACATAGTGCAACTCTCAAGCAGGTGGGACTGGCGCGGAAGCCCGCATCATGCCTGATCATAAAGCAACAATTATGCCATTATGCACAAACTAAAGGCAGCCTGCACATTTCCATATGTTACGGAGACAACGAAACACGCCCGCCGAGAGGAGCGCCAAAAATAAAGACATATTGCCTATAAAATATTCAACTCTGCAGCCTAAGCTGAAGGCGGCTCGTCGATCTGGCGGGCCTCGTCCTCGATCATGATCGGGATGCCGTCCTTGATCGGAAAGGCCAGCCGCATGGCGCGCGAGACCAGCTCCTGCCGGACGGAATCATATTCCAGGGTGGTCTTGGTGAAGGGGCAGACGAGGATTTCCAGCAGCCGCGGATCGATGCGCGAGGGTTCGTGCCGCGATGATGCCGGGTCGGCGGGAAGCTGATCTTCGCTCATGTTCCCCCCTATTGCAGCGGCGCGCCGGGGGCGGCCGCCCTTGCCAGTTCAATTTCCGTAATGGCAACCAGAACATCTGCTCTTGCAGCCGTGTCCGCAGCTTCGAGCAGGGCCTGTTTTTCCAGAGGTCCGAAGGGGCACATCATGGAGAGGGCATTGACGAGGGTCTCATTGGGGGCACGCTCGATGCCCTCCCAGTCCATCTTCAGGCTGTTGGCCTCCGCATAGCTCCGCAGGGCCTTCAGCAGGGCTGGACGGTTGACCGCTTCCTCGCCCGCATTGGCGACGAGATCGAGGGCGAAGTCCTCATAGCTGACACGGCACTGGCGATAGGGCGTCATGACTGACAGTTCCTCCGCGATGCGAAAGCGTGTCACGCCGGTCAGGGACAGAATGTAGCGCCCATCGCCACTCTCGGCGATCTGGGTGATGCGGCCGAGCCCGCCGACCTGTTCGATCGCTGGCGTCGTGGAGGCATCGTTGGAGGCGGCCGTGGGCTGCACCATGCCGATGAGCCGGTGATGCTTCAGGGCATCGTCGATCATGGCCATATAGCGCGGCTCGAAGATGTTCAGCGGCAGCTGACCGCGCGGCAGCAGCAGCACGCCCCGCAAGGGGAACACCGGGATGACGGCGGGCAGCTCCTGGACGCTTCGGTATGGAGTGTTGATGCTCATGGATTTGAGATGCTCTCAGGAGAACAGCAGACCCGACAGTTTGCGCCGCGCCGACAGGGTCGCCGGGTCGACTGCCCCCCAGGCCTCGAAGAACTGAACCAGCTGCTTGCGGGCGCCATCGTCATTCCAGGTGCGGTCACGCTTGATGATTTCCAGCAGCGCGGCAGCAGCCTCGTCGCGGCGGCCCGCACCATTCAGGGCGAGCGCAAGATCAAAACGAGCCTGATGGTCTGCCGGATCACGTTCGAGCCTTGCGACGAGATCGCCGGTGTCGCCGACTTCGGCGGCCTGCTCGGCCACTTCTAGGGCCGCGCGGGCGGCGGCAAGCGATGCATGGGCGGCCGACTCGGGAGCAGCGCTCTCCAGCGCCTGGCGGGCCTGTTCAAGCTCACCAAGGCCAACCAGGGCGCGCACCAGTCCGCCAAGTGCCTTCGGATCGGCCGGATCGAGTTGAAGGGCTTCCGAGAAAAGCTCCCCGGCACGCTGGGCATCGCCCTCGCCAAGCGCCACTTCGCCCTCGGCAATGAGTTCCTCGCCTTCGCCGCCAAGCGGGCCGACCAGGCGTTCGATGAAGCCCTTGATCTCACTCTCGGGCAGGGCGCCCATGAATCCGTCGACCGGCTGGCCCTTCTGGAAGGCGATGACCGCCGGGATCGACTGGATGCCGAGCTGGCCGGCAATCTGGGGATGCTCGTCAATGTTCATCTTGACCAGCGCCACCTTGCCCTCGGTGGCCTTGACCACCTTCTCGAGCGCCGGGGCGAGCTGCTTGCAGGGGCCACACCAGGGGGCCCAGAAATCCACCAGCACCGGACGCCTGGCGGATTCCGCTATGACGTCGGTCCGGAAGGAGGCCATGGTGACATCCTTGACGGAG
>CAISZN010000437.1 GCA_903889985.1 uncultured Hyphomicrobiales bacterium
GGGTTGACCTTGCGGAAGCTTGGGGGCGCGGGAAGTTCCGGGGGAAGTTTGCGCAGGGTTGCGGTGATCTGGGACTGAACATCGAGGGCGGCGCCGTCGATGTTGCGGTCGAGATCGAACTGCATGGTGATGTTCGAGCCGCCATTGGTCGAACGTGACGTCATCAGCGTGATGCCGGGGATCGTCGCGAAGGCGCGCTCAAGCGGCGCGACCACCGAGGTCGACATGGTTTCCGGATTGGCGCCGGGCAGCTGCGTCGACACCGAGATGGTCGGGAAGTCAACGCGGGGAAGGGCGGAGACGGGCAACTTCATATAGCCGAAGATGCCGAAGACGATGAACGACAGCATCAAAAGCGTCGTCATCACCGGACGACGGATGCAAAGTTCTGGAAGCGACATCAGGTAGCATCCTTCTTGGAAGCATCGGCCTGGTTACGGCGGACGTCGACGCGGATCCCATCGACCAGCAGCAGGGCGCCGTCACTGACGATCGTCTCTCCACCCTTCAGGCCGTCGGTTATGACATCCCTTCCATCCTGGAAGCGGCCAACCTTGACGGGCCGTAGTTTTGCCTTCCCGTCTTCGACCACATAGACAAAATTGCCATCCTGGCCCGACTGGGTGGCTGTCCGGGGCACTGACACGACGTCAGGATCCGTGCGCAGGGTCACGCGGACATTGCAGAGCTGCCCGGGCCAAAGAACATCGCCCTCATTGTTGAAGATTGCGCGCAGCATGATCGTGCCCGTTGCGCTGTCGATCGTATTGTCGAGCACAGCAATCTTACCCGTGACGCTGCGTGTGCCCCCCTGGGGCGTGGCAACGACCTCGCCGTCACCGCGGGCGATGGCCTCGCGAATGTTGGCAAGGGTCGTCTGCGGGACCGAGAAGGCAACGTAAATCGGGGCGGTCTGAACGATGGTTGCCAGAATGCCGGTGGCCGTATTGTCGCCGGAGCGTACAATGTTGCCGGCCTTGGCTGCGAAGGTTCCCACGCGTCCTGTGATCGGCGAGGTCAGCGTGTACCAGGTAAGCTGGACCCTCTGATTTTCGAGGAGGGCCTGATCAGCGGCCAGCGTTGCCTTGGCCGCGGACTCGATCGTGCGGGCATTGTCGAGATTCAGCTGCGTGCCAGAGCCGCGAGCCAGAAGGTCTGTCAAGCGAACCACGTCGCGGGTCGCACCCTCGAGCTGGGCGCGATCCTTGTCGATCGTGGCTTCTGTTTGCTTGATCTGCGCCTCAATCTGGCGGGAGTCGAGCTTGACCAGAATGTCGCCCTGTTTGACCGCTGCGCCATCCGACACGAAGATATTTTCGATTTGCGCATCAGCACGCGTCTTGATGGAGACGGTGGCGATGGGCTGCGCCATGCCGACAGCGTCGACGCGCACCGCCATGGGGCCGCGCTGGACCCTGTCGATATCCACCGGGACGGGCGGGCGCGCTGCAATGGCTGCCTCACGCACATTCGTCGCGCTCTGAGGCCTTGAAGCCTGCGGTGCCTCATGACCTGCGAAAGGCAGGGACGCACGCAGTCCGGCGGTTCGCGCGGTCCAGCCCGGAAAATAACCGTCGAGATATTGCGGCCAATAAACAGCCCCGGCGGCGACAACGACGCCTGCTACGAGAACCGTTAGACCTTTGCTGCCGACCGACATCTGATCTCCCTTCGCGGGCCTCTATGAGCTCAGGCCCGGACCCTATGCATCTGCTCGGGGTATATATATCAGCAATCGAAGCGATTCATCAAATTAGCTGGGTACTTGATTAAGGGCAGGACGTTCCCATTTTCGTGATCAAAATGAACTGCGATTTCATTTGAAGTTTCAACCAGCTACCAATCCATATGAATATGTTCTTTACCTGTTAAATCAGGCGTCATTTGGGCCCTGAAAGGCTGTTGCGTCGCACAATCTGTATCGCCGGGCTGAACGTGAGGCCGGGGGCCCTGCGAGCGTCTGAAGGGCGCTCTCTGGCCGCTTGGGCGATGTGCCTGCGCCGCTTTGTGGACCGCTTCAAAGCGTCCCATACAATCAGGATCCACGCCCTCGGGTGAGCGCTCCGGCGATGCCGAGTGCCAGCCAGCCGGCAATGAGCAATATTCCGCCTCCGGGTGCTGCCATGGGGAAGAGGGAGTGTGCCGCCAGGACTCGAGACGTCAGGTCCCCGCTGAACAGCCCAGACCCTGCGGCAAGGACTGTGGCGGCCGCGAGCAGGCAGATGCGCCGGGCAAAGAGGCCGGTCAGGAGGACTGGGGCAGCGTGGAACAGCAGAAACTGGGCGGCGATGGTCAGGGTTGGGTCGCCGCTGCGGTGGGACGCCCAGGCGGATAATCCTGTTCCGGCCGCACCAAGGGCGCCCCCGATCAGGCACAGGATCATCGACCAGATGCGCATTCGTCGTTCCTCAGGTGATCGTCGCCATAGGCCCGCTGGGGGGTCTCCGGTCAAGGCGTGCCGTGCCATTCAGCATGCGGCAAGATTTCGCGTTCACTGTTCCGGCATCGCCCCAGCCAGAGCACCCCAGCATGCATGTGATCATTGTGGCCGACCATGCCTATATCAATGGCGGCCAGGCCAAGGTTTCGATCGAAAGTGCGCTGGGTTTGGCCGCCGCTGGCCATGACGTCACCTATTTCGCGCCCTGCGGTCCTCCCGACGGGCGACTCGCTGCTGCCGGTGTCGAGGTCGTCTGCCTCGGGCAGGGGGATGTAACCAACACGCCAACGCTTGCCTTCCTGCGCCAGACCATGTGGAACACACTGGCTCACGACGCTCTGCAAAACCTGCTGGCACGGGCGCCGCGCGGGAAAACCGTTGTCCATGTGCATGCCTGGGCCAAGGCGGCTTCGGCTTCCATTGCGCCACCGCTGATCACATCCGGCCTGCCGCGGGTCTATACGTTCCACGAATACTTCCTCGTGTGCCCGACGGGCGGCTTTTATGACTTCAGGCGCCATGAGCCCTGCGCGAGGGTGCCACTGTCCTTCTCCTGCATATCCACCAATTGCGACGCACGAACCTACCCGAGAAAGCTGATGCGGATTCTCCGCCAGAAGATCGTGGAGCACGTCGGGCTGCATGTGGCGTTCCGCCATGTGATCACCATCAGCGACCTGCAGAGGGCGCGGATTGCATCGCTGATGCCAAAAGAGACGATCTGGCATCATGTCGACAATCCGGTCGATGCCGAGGATCTTGGCCCGAAAGTCCGGGCCGGGCAGGAGTTTCTCTTTGTCGGGCGTCTGTCGCCGGAAAAAGGTGTTGTCCATTTCCTTGCTGCGGCGCGCCGTGCCGGCATCGTGCCCTTGATTGCAGGCGATGGCCCACAGTTGGCGGAACTTGCCGCAGCCTATCCCGAGGCACGGTTTCTGGGCTGGCAGTCACCCGCTCAGGTGCGGAACCTGATGCGGCAGGCGCGGGCCCTGGTGTTTCCATCGGTCTGGATGGAAGGCCAGCCTCTCACCGTGCGTGAAGCACTTGCAGCAGGGACGCCGGTCATCGTCAGCGATGCCTGCGCCGGGCGTGAGGCGATCGAAAATGGCACGAACGGCCTGTGGTTCCGATCCGCGGATGAAGCGGACCTTGCTCGCGCGATTACCCAACTATCAGATCAGGTTACAGCCGATCGCATGACCAGAGCGGCCTATGCGCGCTATTGGTCCGATCCGCTGACGCTGGCGCGCCATGTGCGCCATCTGGAGACGATCTACGCGCAGTTGCTCAGCGAAGGTGGCAATACGATGGTCGCCTGAGAGGGACGAACGCCTATTTGCCAGCAC
>CAISZN010000438.1 GCA_903889985.1 uncultured Hyphomicrobiales bacterium
CAAGTGCGCAACCTGCGTTTCGAGACCGATGACCTGCTGCATATCGTCAGCGACCCCATGCCCCATCCGAATGTTCCAGGGCGCAGGGTGCGCGTGATCGTGACCTGGAAACGCGAGGAATAGGCGAAGCAGCCAGAGCGGAGCGTAACAGGTGATCGACGTCATTTATCTGGAATTCTCGGAGGAGAGCCAGCAGTCCCGCCTGCAAATTCTGCGCGACCTATCGCACACCCTGAATTTCGATCTTTTGCGGGAGATCGGACAGCAGCATCGGTTCGCCATTCTGAAGGACGGCGGCAGCCGGACGCTTGAGTTTGAATCCCTGCCATACCTTCTCGCCCCTGCGGATATCCGTCCGCACAGGCCATATGACCTGAAGGCCGCGGGTGCGATCGAGGCGTCTGACCTCGTGGTGCTCACCCACATCGATGTCCCGCCACCAAGCCTGCCAACACTCGAAGACCTTTATCGGCCCTTCATGGCCGCGAGCCGCGCAGAGCAGGGTGCCAAGCGCTTTGACCTGCTGCAGAGCCCTTCACGGCCCAATCATTTCACATTGGTCGAGTGCTGGGCCTCGCCGTCATCCGCTCAGGCCCACGCGATCGCGGCCCATACGCTTGCATTCCGCAAAAAGCTCACGCCCCTCCTGGGGGCCCTTTATGACCAGCGGGTCTATCGCCTCGTCCCCTGAGGACAACCGTGAACCCGGTCGTGAAACTTGACTCTCCTGCAGTCCAGGGCCAGCACGTCATGGACATGCTGGACCCCGGTCAACGCGGGGGGCATAACATCGCAGGTCGCGTCGCATGGACGACTCAGTCGCGCATATTCTGGATCGCCTCGAAGCCGTGGAAGCCCGCTCGGCCCATCAGGACCTTGCGATCACCGAACTTAATGAGGTCATCACCGCCCAGTGGAAGCAGATCGACCTGCTTGAGCGCAAGCTGGCGCGTTTGCAGGATGAACTGCAGAACATGGCACCCACCCGTGACGGCCCCGAGCCGCCACCGCCACATTATTGAGTTTGGAAACCTGCCGGGACTCGAGACCGCCAGACCAGGTCCGGTTTGCGCTGACACTCCGCCCGAAAACCCTGGCGTTGCTGATCTGCAGCCCCGATCAGGCAAACCCTTGAAGCCCCGGCTTTTCGATCAAGCGATGAGAGCTATTTTTCGCCGAGATGAAGCTTTGCAATAGCTCCCCAATGCTCCCAATTTCGATCTGTGCCGTGCATTTCCTTCTTGACCCTTGGCACCTTGAAATTTTCGCATTCGGACGCGGTCAGATATTTCACGGGACCCCCGCCGGAGATCGTCATGCTTTCCCGGAGCAGACGGCCAGCGAGAGCCGTGTAAATCGCATTGAATACGGCGTCCCTGACATTGTCAGCCACCACCGTGTCGCCATGGCCACGCATGAGCGCCACCGTATGACTGCCAAGGGCTTTTGACAGTGCCTTTCCTTTGGCGGGCGTATCCACGAGGATCGTTTTCGCATCCGGAAATTCTGCGGTCAGATCGAAGACCGGCGCCCCGTCACACAGGAAGCGGGTCGTCTGGGTGAGAGCCCGCAACGGAGTTGTAACGAGCCCCACTGGTATGACGTCAGGGGCATGGCTGTGAACCACCGCACCGACATCAGGACGCGCCCGGTAAGCCTCTGCATGGATGAATATTTCCGAATAGGCGGTGGATGTCACAGGTCCCGAGATCGGTTTGCTGTCGAGATCATATTCCACAATATCCGATGCCTGGATCTGCGATGGCGCACGCGCGCGTGAGAGGAAAAAATGGTTCGGATTGGCAGGACTGCGCGCACTCACGTGCCCATAGCCGTCAAGGACACCCTGATCGAACAGGATATGATTGGCCATCACGATGTCATTGATCAACTCAGGCGGCCCGACCTGCGCCAAGGCTGGTGATACAATCGCCGGAGAGGCCATGATTGCAATGCTGAGGCATGCGTGCCGAACAAATGACATAGATCTCTCCCATGACGCCAGAACGCTTTGAATCAGGATCTTTTATTGTGAAGTGATTTTATACTCGAAAATAGGCTAATTCTGAGAGCGGTCGCAATCTCTGGACGACTGTCTCAAAAGGACTCGTGGTATTTCCTTTGAATGACCGTTCGTCCAATAGTCGCGGGACCGGCGGCGCAATGAGGGCCTCGGTTTCCGGAAAAGGCAGCTTCGAAATGATAGCGAAGGTGTCCTGCCCAACGAATGATCCTGAACAGAGAGAGGCTGCTGCGAAAGAGGACGGCACTCGTCACACAGACATATAAATAACTGAAAATATTCGTTATATTCTGTCCACTCGACCTTCAGGCGTGCTGCTGTTTTGCAGGCTTGCACCCCGTTTTGGTCACAAAAGGCGCCAACAATTTGGCCTCAGCTTACAGGGCATCACATTTGCTGGGCCCAAATCGTTGCCGTGGTCGCTGCAAAGGAGCTACCATGTCCCGTGGAAATATTGATCCGTCGATGTAGGAACCAGCACATGGCGCAGCCCCTTGATCTTGACGCCTACCTTGCACGCATCAACTACCATGGCCCAAGAACACCGACCTACGAAACGCTGGCCAATATCCTGAGTTCCCACGTCGCGCATATTCCGTTTGAGAGCTTCGACGTTCTTCTGGGCCGACCAATTCGCCTCGATCCGGAGGGGCTTCAAGCCAAGATCGTGACCGCTCGTCGCGGGGGATACTGCTTTGAACATGCCAGCCTGATGTTTGCCGCCCTTGAGGCGATGGGCTTTGCACCAGTCCGGCACGCCTCTCGTGTTCTTCTGTTTGAACCACGCCATGAAAGTGTCCGTCAGCATATGTTTCTGACTGTGGCGATGAATGGCACTACTTATGTCGTCGATCCTGGCTTCGGCCCTTTTGCATGCTCCTCTCCCATCCCAATTGATGGCACTCCCGTCCCAGCAAGGGCTGCCACGCATCGCCTCGCTCGCGAAGGGAATGACTGGTTTCTCTTTGTGACGCGAGACGGCGAGGAAATCCGCGCCTGGGTGTCAACCATGGAAGAGGAATATCCGGTCGATTTCGACATGATGAATCATTACATCGCCACTCATCCGGCTTCCTTCTTCATGCACAACATCCTCGCCAGCTCCGTGACGCAAGAAGGCCGCGTCAATGTCATGAACCAAGGGGTCCATATCATTCGCAACGGCGTCGCGGAGCCCGTACAGTTGGCGGACCGTCAAGCACTGCGCTCACTGGTCCAGCAACACTTCGGCTTCGATCTTCCCGAGCTTGAGACGATGCGTGTAAATGGCGTGCCGGGCTGGCAATAGGCACGTCGATGCTTCGATGTCTGGAATGGCAGCCATGGATCTCCGCGTCCGCGGACTAGCCGATCTGGATTAATGCCAATTTGGCAATTTGATCCGGACGCCAAGATGCCGGAACATGGGCGAGGCAGACATTGGTCTCACCACCGTCGCCGACCGCGACGTCTGCGATAGGGATATCGCAACTGCAGTGGGTCGATCTCGCAAATTTTGCCTCGATTTGAGATCTGGACACGGCAGAATTCGATCCGTTTGGACCCTCGGCCGACGATATTAATTCAGGGACGTGAAAGTGCGAGACAATCACGCCCCCGCAGATTACTTGGCCGCAGCCGGAGAAACAGCCAGGCCGGTGACGTCAGCGAAGGTTTCTGGTGTCATCCCAGGAGCCGTGCGCAAGTAACCGGCGATGGACCAGATTTGCTCGTCTGTCAGGTTCTTTGCGAAACCTGGCATTGCTGTCATCTTGACGCCGTTCTTGATGAACCAGAACATTTCGTTCATGCGGGGCTTGCGCGTGGCACGGTACAGGTTGGGCGCAGACGGATTCAATCCCTGAGCAATATTCGTGGGCTTCAAGCCCGGGCCACCATGGCAAACGACGCAATTTTCAACAAACAGTTTGCCGCCTGCCTTGATGACCTGGGGCTTATCGAGCCCCTCGGGAACCACAATATCCCCAAGGCGTGCCGCGACAGCGCGATCCGACGTTTCATGCAATGCCCATGCAACCCAAGGATGGTCTGGATGAATGGCTGCGACATCGTAAATCCCCGAATAGATGAAGCCGACGCCAGCGAGGACTGCCACAACGAGACAGGAGACTATTGTAAGTACGACTTTTATCATCTGTAGCCTCTTCTTTTTTCCATCCCTATCAGGCGGTAAGCAGTGCCTTGATAAAGTCCCTTTGACAAGCCCTTTATCCAGTTGACGTGGGAAGAGGGACGAACAGACGATTAAAAAGCTTCAGAATTCGAAGTGTAGACGGGATAATGTCAAGCCTAGGCAGATGCGATCAGGTTAATATCGGTTACCGAGGATATCATCACGCTGATGTTGTTATCACTTAGTAGCTCATGATCCTTCTAAGGATAGATGGAACTTAAAAGACCATGCACCTCGGATGTGCTCAGCTTCACGCGCCTTTCCCTGATTTTCAATAATAGTTCGTCACACGACTGTCATCTCGCTCCCGGAAAGAAGCGACTCCTTCTTTCAGAGAGTGAGAGCATGACGAGTATCCGAACCGTTGCGACGCTTGCGAGCATGATCTGCTTTTCTATCCCAGGCGCGCTTGCTCAATCAAAAATCGAGCATGTCCTCTTGATTAGCGTCGATGGGTTGCACGAGGTCGATCTCGCTCATTACGTTTTGCGCCATCCGAAGTCTGCCCTCGCAGACTTATCGAGTCATGGACTGACCTACTCCAATGCATTCACGACGATGCCATCGGACAGCTTTCCGGGTTTGCTCGCGCTATTGACCGGCGGGACACCGCGGACAACGGGCGTATGGTATGATGACGCATTTGCAAATGAGCTGTCGTCGCCAAAGAGCTGTAAGCCCGGGGACAAGCCGGAAGGCTATGAATACGACTATTCCGAAGCTATTGACGTTGATGACAAGTCCGTCACAACAACCATTGATCCGGCCAAGCTCGCAGCAGATCCGGCCAAGAATTGCGCGCCGGTTTATCCGCACTCGCTTGTGAGGGTCAACAATATATTCGACGTCGTAAAGGCTGCTGGCAAGCAAACGGCATGGGCAGACAAGCATCCTGCCTATGACCTTGTTCAGGGCCCGGATGGACATGCCGTCACAGACCTCTATACGCCCGAAATCAATGGTGAAGGCATTCCAGATAGCGTGGAAAAAACGATCGCCTATGACGCAGGCAAGGCCAAGGCGATTGTCTATGAGATCAAAGGCCTCGACCACTCTGGCAAGAGCAAGGCTGATGTCCCTGCTGTCTTTGGGATGAACTTCCAGGCTGTCAGCGTCGCGCAAAAGAACGCGGGCAATGGCTATTTGAATGCTGATGCTGACCCCTCGCCCGGCCTCGCACGAGCACTCGATGCCACTGACGCTGCGCTTGGCTCGATCAAAGCCGCGCTTTCAGCCGAAAAGCTCGAAGCGACAACGCTCATTGTTGTCACTGCCAAACATGGGCAGTCGCCGATTGATCCGACAAAACGACAGATCGTTGACGGAAAGAACATCAAGAAAATGATTGAGGCTTCAGTACCCGGAGTGGTTGCCAACGTGACCACGGATTCTGTCGCGCTGATCTGGCTGAAGGATAAATCCAAAACAGCAGAGGTTGCCGTTGCCTTGGAAAAAGCACGGACCGCCCTTTCGATCGACAAACTTACATTTGGGCCGGAAATGAATCGGGATTTCGGTGACCCCTCCACAGATCCGCGCGTTCCCGACATCATCATTGAGCCTGTGCTGGGTGTCATATACACCAAGCCAACCGCAACAAAGCTTGCGGAGCACGGGGGCGGATCGGCGGACGATCGACATGTCGCTCTATTGGTCTCAAATCCTGCCTTGAAGGCTACGAGAATCGATTCTCCTGTGGCCACCAAACAGGTCGCCACCACCATCCTGCGCGTTCTCGGCCTTGACCCGCTCAAGCTTGATGCCGTGCGTGCTGAAGGAACCGCGCCTTTGCCCGGTCTCGTGGAAATGCTCGCCGGGCATTAGAGACATCACAAGCCGGGCTTAGTGCCCACTTTGACCTGCTGTAAAAAATAACGCCCGGGCGCGCGAGGCACCCGGGCGTTTATTTGTCGTCCTGTCGATTACTGGCCGAACACCAGAACGCAGCCGCAGCCGACTTCACCAATCTTGGCGCTCGGCACGTAGACGTGACCATTCTCGTTGTTGGCGGCGACTGAATGCGGGTTCGGCGGTGCCGGAAGATTGGCGACCCAGGCATTCGTCTTTGCATCGATGACACCGATTGCCGGACCGCCCGGCGCCTCGCGTCCACCGACTATGTACAGCCCCAGCTTGGCGTTGTAGGTCGCCATATCAGCGCCTCCGAACTTGTCGGTGGTTGCCACGACCTTCTCAGTCTTGAAATCCCAAACAGCAGTCAGATGGGGGATCTTGGACCCTTTTGATCCTGCATTGCAGCCAAGAATGGCATGCGTGCCCGGGCCACCATCGAAACCCTGCGGCCGGCAATCGGCGACTTCGATCGTCTTCTCAAGCTTGGCCGTCACCGGGTCGATGACGATGATGCCTCCCTTGTGATCGTCCTTGTCGAGTTGCGGAATCGCCACGTAGAACTTGCCGGTTTTTGCATTGTAGTAAGGCTGCTCGATTCCATCGGTCGCGCGCTCGACAACGACCTTGCCAAGAATCTTGTGGCCCGGCTTGGTGGAAATTAGTGTCAGAAATGGCGGCTCATCTGCGTCATTGGCGATGATGAAAACATGATGCTTGGGGTCGTAAGCAACCTCGTCGGCGCGCTTCTTTCCGCCGGTCGAAATGGTATCGATAACCTTCAGGTTCTTGACGTCAATGACCTTGACCGTGCTGTCACCGTCGCCAGCCCAAACCTCGTTCCCGAATGCCAACACACCATCGGGTCCCGAAACGTCACCCTTCGAGGCATTGCCTACGAAACCCGCTACACGTCCGAGGAATTTCTCAGCCTTGGAGTCAAAAATATCGATCGACTTGTTGGTGCGGTCGGCGAGGTAATAATGGTGCGTCGCGGTATCAACGAAGCCGATATCATAATTGTCGAGCGTGGTTCCAGGGACATCGATCTTGCCGATTTGCTTCAGCCCTTGGGCACTTGCAGCGCTTCCAAAGGCCATCAGAACGGCAGCCATACAAAGCAACTTTCCACGCATAGGCGGTTCTCCCCAAAATCGACACCTCTCGGATTGTTCCCGGGATGCCTGATTATATTCTCCCTTCTATTCTAAAATTTAGCAACCCTCGACCGCCCGGCAGAAGGTCTGGGAGAGGTTTGAAGCCTCACTCAAAGACCGGCTTCAGGACCGGAATCACCGTCAAACGCTCACGATCAAGCTGCGCCGCCAATCCAAGATGGCAAACCGGAATCTTACTTCTATCAAATAAGTTGAATCGCTTCTTTCTCTGCAAGAGCCTATAGCATCTCACTGTGTGACGTAAATTCAGCCCTAGCCTCAGCAGTCCCGCCAATTCTACGTGCAGTTTGATTTCTTGTAAGAGCCGCGACATGGAAGAACAGGTTTTGGCAGTCGCCTGATTTCAGTTAGAAAATCAGGCTTCTTTGACGTAGCACGCTGATCTTCCCTTGAAGTGCCACCGCAGCTCAATATCAGCATATCGCGTTTCCATTCACGATGCAGAGCGCGGTCTCAAAGCTCCGAGTGATGCGGTGTCTGTAAGACATCAGCGGCACACGACAGAGTATTTTCCGATCCTATCCTCGCTGGATTGAAACACCTATGCCTGTTGAGTGGTCAGGAACGTTTCGCTGGCCCTGATCCTCTCCTATGCGAGTCAGAATGTTCCTCATCTCCTCACGCCCTGCACTTAAATTGCTGGCTTCAGCCATTTGCCTTTTCCCCTTCTCGCCAGCTTTCTCTGCTGAAGGCGTCAAGGAAGCACAAGTTGTCGCGTCTCCGGAAATGACTGCAAGATCAGTCCTGCGCACAGAAGTGCGCATCCGTCGGATGCACGAGAAGCTTGCGATTACGGCGGCTCAGGAAAGTCTATGGATACCGGTTGCGCAGGTCATGCGAGAAAATGAAACCGCGCTGGACAAGGCCTTAATGAAGACTTCGACTGAGCAATCGGCCACAACTGCGGTGAGTGACCTTCGGACATTCCAGATCATCGCTGATCAGCACGCCGCCGGGCTCAACAAGTTCCTTCCTGTCTTCGAAACGCTTTACACAAGCCTGCCCCCCGCGCAGCAGAAGCGCGCAGACAAAATATTTTCAGAACGTCACAGGTTTTGAGACATCTGGGGACCGCAGGTGCATCGGGCGCCTTCCAAGAGTGCGCCCATGACATGCAAACAGAATAGGATCCTTACGATGTCAAAAGTGAAATTCATGACCAGGAGCCTGCTCCTGGGACTCCTGTGTCTTCCGGTTGGTCCTGAAATGACAATGGCCGCCCCAACGTCCGTCATAACCAACTCGGTGGTTATGCCCGCCTCAGATATCAGTCTCATCAGGAAACGCCGGGTCGTGCGCAGAAGTTCGGTGGGGCCAGCAGCCGTCCTGGGCCTCTTTGGAGCAATCATCGGCGGTGCGATCGCTAATGACAGATACGACAATTATTCGAACTATTCCTATGGCGATCCTTATGGCTACTCCTATTCGCCCGGATATCGCCAGTCGCCGGGTCCGAGCATGAGGGCTCAGCGGTCATTTGGTCGCCGAGGACCGGCCTCCTTCCAAGGCCGGCCAAGGGCCGGGGCATCTCCTGGCGGTCAGCACGGAGCGTCGCGAACGCACCGGTGAGGAAGCGCCCCGTTTTGCCTTGGCCCGCTCAGATATCCTGTTCCTGACCTATTGAAGAAGGAAGCTCCCTGTGTCGGTTGGAACGATCATCCTCATCATCCTCGTCATAGCCTTGCTGGGCGGGTTCAGCGGCATCGGCGGCGGTCAGTTTTACGGGACTGGATACTACGGGGGAGGCGGGCTTGGTCTCGTCATCATCATCCTCCTTGTGCTTGTTTTTCTTGGTCGCCTGTAAGGACTGGCGATGCTGCAACCCACCCCTTGGGTTCATCTGATCCTAAGCCATCGCGGACATTGTTGAAATTTGAAGGCGACGTTTTGTGTTTTTGCGAAGCGGTGAAGCTGGTCGTCCAGCGCGCCAAGGATTTCGTAAATCAGCACAAAGCAGTCTTCTCTGTTGTCTTTCAGAATAGTGCGACGACGGATCGAAATTCATTTTCAATGCTGCCTCCGGACACAGCGAGTGAACTTATGCTTCTTGGTGATGCCAGATACGTAGGTATCATCCGAGTCTTTCCACGACGGTAGACAAGTGGCGATGCTGCAGACGCGCTTTTGCAATCGCACTGCGCGTGGATCCATTCACCGGGAATAAGAGGACATTCGAAAATGCTGATTAGAGCAGTACTACTAAGCGCGGGGTTCCTTGCTTTGTCTTCGGCAGCCTTTGCTCAAGGGGCTCGTATCATGCCGCGCCTTGAAGAAGCACAGGGCGACACGTTGCAAATGAACTGCGCTCAAGCCAAGGGCTCTGTGAAAGGCTCAGGCGGCATTGCTTTGAAGTCCGGACCAAATCACTTCGACCTGTATCATCGCAGCGGGGGAACTTGCTCCCGATTGGGCGAAAGCATGCAGCCCGCTTTTGTCAGGTCCAAGGATAATCCTGTCTGCTTTATTGGATACACCTGCGAAGAAGATGTGGGCAATTAATCTAATTTCTGAGCCATTGCACACTCCCGGTTACGGCTGAAACATTGCCATCGCGTCTTCCCATTTGACGCGATGGTATCACGACGCCGAAGCATGCGAGTCCTGGCCCATTCCCTTAAGGTATTTGCGCGGCTGTTCTGGTTTCAAATCTGAAGGTCGGTATGTTGAGCTCGTTCGCCGGTCGCCGTCATCGTCATTTGGGCTCGATGCGAAATCCCCTTCGCCACCCATGAAGTTCAGACCAGCAAGTGGAGTGGTGGCGCTCTGAACCTCTTCTTGGGAGCGCCGGAGGGTCGAGTCGTCCGGCATGGTTGAGTCTGCACCTGACGCAGGACCAGCCTCGACGAGGGCGTCCTCCTCCATAGCGGGGGCGATCGTCGGGATATTGGCAAGTGCCGCGGCCAAACGCGGCTGCCTCAGGAGCTGCTCGGCGTGCTCCGCCCGATCGCCAAGGCGCACCTGATGACGGGCTGCAACCGGGTGGCCCATGACCCCAATGATCGGCGTCTCAGGACCTTCCACATGGCGGTGTCGCGTGCCTCGATGGCGCCGCAGACATTGTTGGCGTTTTCGGGCTGGACTTCGATCCGGGGGCGCCGGATTGACCTTTCAGAAGCCATGGGGATGCGCATGACCGACAAGCATTCGGCTTTGGGCCCTAAAGCGGAAATTCTAACTAATTGATGTATATGTAAAAAGCTGGTGCTGCGAGAGAGGATTGAACTCTCGACCTCTCCATTACCAATGGAGTGCTCTACCACTGAGCTACCGCAGCAAGCGACGGCCGCGCTGCGGCCTGAAGCGACGCGCTTTTGCCACAGGGGGGCTGTGGGTGCAAG
>CAISZN010000439.1 GCA_903889985.1 uncultured Hyphomicrobiales bacterium
AGAAAATAGGCGAGGTGAATGTCGCGGATCGCATCTGGCTGGGTGAGGTTGAGCAGGTCGTTGTTGCCGCGCAGGTCCCGGTGCCAGTCGCGGAAACGATCGGCGCGGAAGGCGGCTTCATCGAAGCGCTGGTCCTGGATCATGGTGCCCATGGCACCGTCGAGAACAAGGATGCGCTCGCGCGCCGCCTGCGTCAGCGCGGCGCGAACAGAACGACCATCGGCAATCTTGAATCCGGACATCAGGCAGCTCCTTCTTCCGCCTTGGCCCGCACACCCAGAAGGTGGCAGATGGCAAAGACGAGGTCCGCGCGGTTCATCGTGTAGAAATGGAAATCCGTGACGCCTTCATCCACCAGGTCGAGGACCTGCTCGGCCGCCACCGCGGCTGCGATCAGACGACGGGTGGCCGGATCATCCTCGAGCCCCTCGAAGCGGTCCGCGAGCCATTGCGGCACGCTGGCCCCGGTCTTCCTGGCGAAGCTCGCGGTCTGCCTGAAATTCTGCACCGGCACGATGCCGGGCAGGATCGGGATGTTGATCCCCTTCGCACGGACCTTTTCGAGGAAGCGCAGGTAAAAGGCATTGTCGAAGAAGAACTGGGTGATCGCGCGCGTCGCCCCGGCATCGACCTTGGCCTTGAGCACATCGATGTCCTGATCGAAGGTCGAACTTTCCGGATGCTTTTCCGGGTAGGCCGAAACCGTCACCTCGAAATCACCAAGCCGGCGAATACCGGCCACCAGAGCCGTCGAGGTCTCATAGCCGCCCGGATGGGCCTCGAAGCGCCCCCCGATGCCACTCACCGGATCGCCTCGCAGCGCCACGATGTGTCGAACCCCGGCGTCGTAGTAGGAGCGCACCACATCGTCGATCTCGGCCCTCGTCGCGGCGACGCAGGTCAGATGGGCCGCAGGCTTCAGCGCGGTCTCGCGGACGATGCGCGCCACCGTCGCATGGGTGCGCTCACGGGTGGAGCCGCCCGCCCCATAGGTCACGGAGACGAAGGTTGGCTGCAGCGGCTCGAGCCGCTGGATCGCTTCCCACAGCGAAGCTTCCATCTCGGAGGTCTTGGGTGGGAAGAATTCGAACGAAACATTCACCGCTGTACCAGCGCGGCTAAGACGGGACAGATCATGGGCCATCACGCCACCTCGCGGGTCGTGGAAACGAGATCGGAAAGCAAACGCGGATCCTGCCCGACCCAGAGCGATACGGTGAGTGCGTCCGCCGTCTTCTTGTTGGCGGGCAGGTCGCGATGGGCGCGCACCTCGAGGCCGGCATCACGCAGGTAGCCTGCGATCTCATCAGGCCCGAACCCCAGACGCCGATGCGCATGCTGGTCGCGCAGGAACTCATGGCGATGGGGCGCAAAGTCGATGACGATCAGCCTCCCGCCGGGGCGCAGCACGCGGGCGGCCTCCCGCAGGGCCCGCACAGGGTCATCGAGGTAGTGCAGCACCTGATGCAGGATCACGACGTCATAGCCATCCCGCTCAACTGGCAGGGCGTAGAGATCGCCCTGGCGCAGCTGGACCTGCTTGAGGCCAGCCCGCTCGATTCGGGTGCGGGCGAGGTTGAGCATGGCCGGGCTCTGGTCGATTCCGACGGTGCGGTCGGCCAGCGGTGCGAGAATTTCGAGCATGCGCCCGGTCCCAGTGCCGAGATCCAGTACCGCGTGAAACGGTCCCTGCCCCACCGCCGTGAGAATGGCGGCCTCGACGACGTCCTCGGCAACGTGGAGGGAGCGCAGGTGATCCCAGTGCGCGGCATGGTCGGCAAAATAACGGGCAGCCTGATCGGCGCGCGCCCGGCGCACCTCGCCCAGACGTGACCGGTCGTCCGCGAGGACCGGGTCTGTGGGGTCTATGCGTTCAATCAGGTCATGGACGAGGTCAGAGCCGGTCCCCTTCTCAGCAACGCGGAAGAAGGCCCAGGCACCTTCCCGATGCCGGTCGATGAGGCCCGCCTCGACCAGCAGCTTGAGGTGCCGGGAAATCCGCGGCTGGGACTGTCCAAGGATTGTCGTGAGCTCGCTCACCGTGAGTTCGGCATCGGCCAACAGGGCCAGAAGTCGAAGCCGGGTCACTTCCCCGGCAGCTTCGAGCCCGGCCAGCATGCCGGAAAAGGTGGTTTTGGATTGCATCCCTGAGCGGCTCCGCAAGATATAAACATATCTTTATATGCAGAATCCGTCCGGTCAAGTGCGAAGTGGGGCTTCGCCCACCCTCAGCGGGTCGCCTCCCTGACGTCACGGAGGGTGACGGTGTCGGTCACTTTGTCCCCGAGGTTCTGGATCCGGTCACTCAGATTATCGCGGGTGGCAGGGTCAACGATGGCAAGCGGCGCAGAAACCGCCAGGGTCGCCGCGCTGCTTGCGGTATCGACCACGCCGCTGAAGGCCAGACCGATCTTGTCACCAAGGCCAGCCTTTCCATCACTCAGCGCCTGGCCATTGGCCAGTTGGGCGCCGATGGCTCGAACCACTTCGGGACTCTGGGCAAAGGTCCCATGTCCGAGCTTGTCGTTCGACTTCACGTCGGTCAGGTCGACCGCAAGGATCTTGTCCTTTGCCAGCATCGAACGATAGGGCTCCTGCGCCGGATTGACCGAACCAAGTCGCTCGGTCGACCCCCAGATGCGCTTCGACATGCCGAGCGCCTTGTCATTCTGCGAAGTGAACAGAATGAACGGGGGATGGTTGGGACCGATGGCTGCGATCTGGCGCTGGAACACATCGATGTCCACATCGGGCGCTGCCAGCATCACGCTCTTGATCTTGGGTGCCAGTCCCTTGTTGCGGATCGCCATCTGCCGCAGGGACTCGATGGTCACCCAGTTCCCCATGGAATGGGCAAGAATGGCAATCTCCTTCACCTGCGGGTGCCGTTGCAGGAACCAAAGGAGATTTTCGAGGCCGTCGCGTGAATAGTTCGCGCTCTCACGGTCGTAGGTATAGGCCATAAGCTTGGCGCGTGAGGGCCAGGTGAACAGCACAGGCAGATCCTTCGCGCCGGAGTCGTGTGAGATCTGCGCCAGCCGATAAACAGCTTCCTCAAACTTCGTATTATAGCCGTGGACGAAGACCAGAACCTTGCCATGGGTTGCGGCGATGCGCTGAGAGAAGCGCTTCTTGGCCTCTTCCACATTCACGCGATCCGCGCGCAGCGTCACGAATTCCTTTTCCGGATTGCCCGGCTTGGCGGAGGGCCACTGGATTTCGCCAATCTCGCGCACGGTATCGGGCGGAAGCGACACGCTTAGGTCCGCGAAGCCCATCTGGCCGCGCTCGCCCGTGAACATCTCACCGGCCTCGGCCGAGTCTGTGCGTGTGGTTGCGACCAGAAGGTCGACCCGGGACGAGCCGGGCACATCGACGGCGCCGACCGGAATAAGATTGCCCGAAGGTCTCCCGCCGCATCCGGCAAGCAGGAGGGCTAATGCGATAACTGAAATACGCATGAACAAACTCCGGAGCCGGACAAAGACCACGGTCAGGCCAAAGCGTTACCTGAACGGTTCAGCTGAAACAGTCAATGTCCCGGAGCTCCGGGCCGAAATCACCCGCCAATCTTCAGATTGGTCAGGGCATCCTGGAAAGGCTCCGAAAGGCGAGGGCCGTAGGGCTCGTCGTCGTCATCCATCCGCGGTGGGGCTGGTGCGAGTTTCACAGCTTTGGTCGAGCGGGCGACCGGCGCCGGACGATTGCGGCTCAGGGCCCGGACCACGGGGCGTGCATAGACGCTATTCAAGGCACCTATCTGGGATACCGCCATGGCAGCCTCCTGATGGATGCTAAAACCATAGAACACTCTTGGTTAAGGAAGACTTAGGTCGCCATTCCGCATCCCTTGGGACGCCCTTGCCCGGATCAGGATCCTGCTTCAAGTTGCCGGCAAGCCCGCCAGACGGGCGAGGAGGAACCCCATGCAGTCTCCACGCGCGCAACCATCCTTTCAGCACCTCGAGGCGGAATGGTCGCAGCGTGAATGGGAGATGATTGGCCGGGCCCAGGCCCTGGCGCCGACGGTCGCGGCAAGGGCACCCCAGGCCGAGGCCCTGCGACGCATCCCTGATGAAACGGAAAGCGACTTCCGCGCCGCCGGATTTTTCCAGATCATGCAGCCAGCCCGCTATGGAGGCCTCGAGTCCCGCTACGGGCTCCACACGATCCTGGCCATGGAGGTGGCGCGAGGCTGCGCATCAAGCGGCTGGATCCTGTCTGTGACCGCCTGCCACTCGTGGATCCTCGGTATGTTCCCCCGCGAGGCGCAGGACGAAATCTGGGGCGTCGATCCGCAGGCCACGATCGCGAGTTCATTTCTGGCCGTGCAGCCGAGGGTGACTCCCAAGGAGGGTGGCGGCATTCGCCTCAGCGGCCGCTGGCGCTTTTCAACCCACGTTCATCACTGCCAGGCAGCCTTGGTGATCGCCATGGTGCCGGTGAGCGAAGGCATCATGAAACAGGTCTTCGTACTGCTGCCTCGCAGCGACTATCGCATCGAAGATCAATGGAACGTGGTTGGCCTGTGTGCGACCGGTTCCAATGACATCCTCGTCGAAGATGTCTTCGTTCCGCAGCATCGCCTGCTGGACGTCATGAGCACCCGCACCGGCAACACGCCGGGCGGCGCAGCGAACCAGAATTACACCTTCTCGTTGCCGCTCTTTGCCCCCTTCGCTCATTCCCTTGCCGGAGCCGCCATTGGAGCCGCTCAGGGTGCGCTCGATGTGATCATTGAAGAACTCGACACGAAGCGATCCGTGGCAAATGTCCGCCTCGCAGACCAGCAGACCATCCAGATTCGCATTGCTGAAGCCGCAGCCGAGATCGAGGCCGCCTATGCACTTCTTGCGATGGATCGCCAGCGCATCAATGCGTCAGGCCGGGATCGCAAGCTTCCCGATGATGCCCAACGGGTCAAATACCGGCTCAATGCGGGCTATGCCACGAAGCTTTGCGTCCAGGCGGTCGAGCGGCTCCTGCCGATTGGCGGCGGGCGCGGCCTGGAAACAGGTCACCCCTTGCAGCGTGCCTGGCGCGACGTCCACGCGGTCGCCCAGCACATTGCGCTGACCTGGGATGTGCAGGCGCTGAACTATGGTGCGGTGCGACTGGGCGGCAAGGCTGGAGACCCACGCATCTGAGCCTTTTGTCGCGAAAACTTGCGAATCGAATGATTCGCAGCATGTGCGTAGCGAAGCATGGCTGGGTCCCGATATCGTTGCACAGCGTGACAGCCGAGGGATCTGACAAGATAAATGAATTATTCAACCTGACCGATCGGAACCTGAAGACTTGAGGGAAACCCTGCAAGCTCTGCAGGATAGCAGGCACGATGGGCCATTCCTTTGACGATGGAACCCCAATTCAGCCTGAGCGATGCAAAGCGAAAAGCACCCGGCCTTTTTGCATCAACGCGGTGAGACTTTCGGCTCAGTTTGGGTTTATCGGCTCTGGGCTTATACAAGTTTCTGCTGGAAGCGGCGCCAGCACGACGTGCCCTGTCCTTCCGGCGACATAATCTCCTGCTTTGGCCTTGGCCGAGGCCATCGCGCATGTGCGCCGGATGGTCGATGCCTGACCCACGGAGCCTTTCGTTGAACCAGATGCGCGTCGAGCCAGCCCTTTCCCCCATCGCTCCGGCGGCTGTGACAGCCCCACCCCATCCTGCGACCTTCTTCAGCGCCGACTTGCCTTCAGGGCCGGATCTGCTTGGGCGAGACGCTGCGATGAACGAGACAGCTGAGCTGGTGGCTCACGCGGCAACACCGACGCCCTTGAGCCTGGGACTTTTTGGTCCGGCCGGATCCGGCAAGAGCCACCTGCTTCATCGACTGCTTGGACAGGTGAATGGCCTCACCATCGCTGCCAGCAAATTAGCCACCAGCCCGTTTCTGAGCCGCATCGCTACGCTGCGGATTCCTGCAGCATCACTGCAGGAGAATACGGTAACAGCCCTCGCGGCCGCTCTCTACAGCGGCCTTGTCCATGATCCTGCAGCACCAGACGGCGCAGCAGAACTGGCGCGCGATGCTGTCAATGCCTCGACTGACCCAAGGACTGCAGCACGAGAGGCTGCCGACCAGCTCGACGAGGTTCGTCGTCGACTTGATGCAGAGCGCCGCGCCCTTGAAGAGCTCGACGGCAAACGCGCCCGCTTGATGGAAACGGTACTTTACGAGGCTGCCGGGTCGCGCGTGGATGCCTATGCCCGCACCAACCGTCCGCGCATTGAAGGGCGGCTGCGCGCCTTCGGATTTTCGGGAGAACCGGTCCAGACGTTCAAGGACCTGGTGCGTGACTACACTGAACGTGGCGGCGTGACTGGTCGTCTCGGCGTTTTCCTGCGCTCGCTTTGGGGCTTCGAAGGACAGACTTCGCTTCTCGTCTGGGCGATCCTGTTTTTCCTGGCCGGCTGGGGGATTGGCTTTGCCGCAGACACCCAGAAAGTCTGGATCCCTGCTTTTCGTAATCTTGCCGAAGCCCTGGGACCTGTCGCCAACTGGATCGAAGCCCATACGAGCTGGCTTGGGCTGATGCGGACTGGTGCGATCGCAGCTGCTGTCCTGTGCCTGCTTGCCAATATCACCCGCGCAATCCGACTGCTCGCTCCGATCATGCGAGGAGCCAGCCTGCTGCGCGCCGATGCTGACCTGCGTCGTGGCGAACTGGATACCCAGCTTTCCCACCAGACCCGGCGCGTGGACACGCTCAACGCTGAAGTTGAAGCTCAGGCCAAGCGCCTCGAAGAGGCCGAACGGCGCACCCGCGACGCCGGTCGATCTGGTCAATCGATGGCGAGTGACCAACCCTTCGCAGCTGCCGGCGGAACCGAGCCTAAGGCCATGGCCTTTATCTCTGCCCTTACTGCGGCCCTTTCAGGTGGCGGCGGAGGCCCTCAGCGGCTGGTGGTCGCAATCGACGATCTGGAGAGCGTTACGGCAAAGTCTGCTGCCCAAATCGTCGAGACGGTGCAGCAAATTCTCGCCTTTCCCCAAGTTGTCACCATCTTCAGCGTGGATGCTGCCCACCTTGCGCTCGCCTGGAATGGGCCCGCCTCGGCGGCCGCTCGGCTTGAGCGCCTTATCCAGATACCGCTGAGCGTCGATACGGGCATCGGACGGGAAGACATGAAGGCCTATGCCCGTCGCCTGCTGGAACCGGCTTCTGTGTCGGAAGGCTTCCATATCGACGCCTCGCGCTCACGCCTCGACGAGCCCTTGACGTCGCAGGAAGCAGATTTGCTTGCCGCACTCTCACCCTTGGCCGGCAACAGCCCCCGCGTCGTGAAGCGCTTCGTCAATATCTATCGGCTGGCGCGCTGCCGTACCGCCGACCGCGCATCCCTTGCCCTGATGCTCGCCCTTGATCTGGGTGGCAGTAGCGGTGAACTCGCAACCCTCGGCGCCGCCATGGATGAGCACACACCAGACAGTGCCATCCTGATGCCACCTGGTGAGCCACGCCTTGCTGATGCCATAGAGGCCGCCGCTGCCGCTCAGGGTCATGCCGTGACAGTAGGGTCCGCACAGGCGGCGTGGCGGATTGCACGGGACTATCGGATCCCGGTCTGAAGTTCTCTGATCTGGCTACAAAAAAATGCCGCGCCAATGGCGCGGCATTTCCATTTTTATCAGAGACGGACTTACTGGAAGATCTTGAGCGCGCTCTGAAGCGTGATCCACACGCCCCAACCAATCGGGACGCCAACGGCAAGCCACGCGAGCGCGGCCTTGCCGTCGAACCCGCCAAGGCCGATGCCATGAGAGCCGACGGGACCCGAGGGCAGTGCGGAAGCCTTTGCCTGCAGGGCTGCAACCTCCTCATCCTTCATGAACCATTTGGCAGCCACCGGCCGCACCAGGGCGTTGCAGATGAAACCAACAACCAGCATCCCGGCGAGGATATAGGTCGTCACGTCATAGAGACGGTCAGCCGGCACCCCCGCGGACTTGTTGAACTCACGGATGTAGTTCACGACGACCGGACCGATGATGCCCGCAGTCGACCAGGCTGTCAGCAGGCGTCCATGAATAGCACCCACGAACTGCGTGCCGAACATGTCCGCCAGATAGGCCGGCACCGTCGCGAAGCCACCGCCATACATCGACAGGATGATGCAGAAGGCCGAGACGAACAGCACCTTCGAACCCATGTGTGCGAAGGTCGGAGCTGATGCGTAGAGTGCAATGCCCAGCGCGAAGAAGATGAAATAGGTCGTCTTGCGCCCGATGCGATCCGACAGTGATGCCCAGAAGAAGCGGCCAGCGATGTTGAAAAGGGAAATCAGGCCCGCAAAGCCAGCAGCGATGCCCGCGATAGACGTCTTCTGCGATGCATCGAGTTGGGCAAAGCCAAGTTCAGGCTTGCCAATCAGCGAACCGCCGAAAATCTCCTGGAGCATGGGCGAGGCCATGCCGATGATGCCGATTCCGGCGGAGACATTAAGGCAGAGAACCGCCCAGATCAGCCAAAACTGCGGCGTCTTGTGCGCATCCTTCAAATGCACATGACCGCTCGTGATCATGTCGTCCTTCTGGACCGGCGGAGTCCAGCCATCAGGACGCCAACCGGCCGGCGGCACGCGATAGCCGAAGGCACCAGCAGTCATGAAGACGAAATAGACCGCAGCCATCACGATGAAGGTTTCAAAAACACCCACAGACGTCGGCGACTTGAAATAGTTCATCAGATTGTTGCCGAGCGGCGAGCCAATCATGGCGCCGCCTCCAAAGCCCATGATGGCCATACCGGTCGCCATGCCACGACGATCGGGGAACCATTTCACGAGTGTCGACACCGGGGAAATATATCCAAGCCCGAGGCCAATGCCGCCGATGACACCCGAGCCGAGCCAGAGCATCCAGAGCTGATGCACCTTCACGCCGAATGCGGAGATGAGCAGTCCACCGCACCAGCACAGGGCCGCGACAAAGCCCGCCTTGCGCGGACCAGCCCGCTCGAGCCAGCCGCCCCAAATGGCGGCAGAAGATCCCAGCAACACGAAGAAGAGCGTGTACATCCAACCCAGATCCGCAACCTTCCAATCGCAGCTCGAGGTGAAGAGCGCACCCATGATGCCCATGTCTGCCGGGCAG
>CAISZN010000440.1 GCA_903889985.1 uncultured Hyphomicrobiales bacterium
TCAGATGCGGTCAGCAAGCTGGGTACAGCCAATATTGTTCCGCTTGAGTTCACGCAGGAAGAAGAGAAGCAATGGCAAAAGGAATTCCAGTCGTTGATCAGGCCAAAATAAACCCCTGCGACTGCATGGGGATGATTTTGTATTTGCCAGTTTCGGCGGAAAGTTGGACTGTCTGTCAAAAGATCTAAACGTCGGGGAAGAAACCATGGAAGATTCGGAAAAGCCAAGCTTGGGGCGTCGCGGCTTCCTCAAGGGGGTTGCCCTTGGCAGCGCTGGCATCGCAACCGGAGCACAGGCGCAGCAGCCGCCCGCGACGACCCCCGCACAGCCGCGCGTTGCACCGCCAAACGCCGCCCAGCTTGCAGCCGAGCACCAGACGCCGCCCGCTGAGCCGGCCCTGACCACGGAGAAGACCGGGTCGGACTTCATGGTCGATGTATGCAAGACGCTGAATATCGACTATCTCGCTGCCTGCCCGGGCTCGACATTCCGCGCCCTGCAGGAAAGCTTCATAAACTACGGCCAGAACAAGAAGCCGGAATGGCTGACCTGCCTCCATGAAGAAGTCTCGGTGGGCATGGGCCATGGCTACGCCAAAGTTTCCGGCAAGCCCATGGCTGCGATGGTCCATGGAACCGTCGGCACGCAACATGCCTCCATGGCCCTCTACAACGCCTATTGCGACCGGGTGCCCGTCATCGTTTTCACCGGCAATGCAGGTCCGATCGAAGAACGTCGTCCCGGCGTCGAGTGGATGCATACGGTGCAGGACGGAGCTGCCACCATTCGCGATTTCGTGAAGTGGGATGACTATCCCTGGTCGCTTCAGCATTTTGCAGAATCGACCGTGCGCGCCTACCAGCTCGCCGTGGCCCAGCCCGCAGCTCCTGTCTTCATCGTCGCCGACGGCAAGTTGCAGGAAATGGAACTGAGCAAGGCTGAAGAAGCCAAGCTTCGTATTCCCAAACTCTCGCTCGGCACTCAAACGGTCGCTGATCCCAATGCCCTGCGTGAGGCAGCAAAACTGCTCGTTGCGGCCCAAAACCCGGTCATCATTGCCGATAAATATGCGCGCTCGCAGGAGGCCATGCAGTCGCTGGTGAAGCTCGCCGAGGCACTGCAGGCGCCCGTGGTCGACAATCGCGGCCGCATGAATATGCCCAACACGCATTATCTCTGCCAGTCGGAGCGGGCGGGCGGATTGCTGTCACAGGCGGATTGCATCCTGTCGCTGGAGCCCGTCGACCTGTATGGCCAGCTCAACAACATGCGCGACCAGCTCGAACGCTCGTCCAGCTCGCGCGTGAAGGACAATGTCAAGATCATCAGCATCTCGACCCATGACCTGCTGATGCATGCGAACTATCAGGACTTCCAGCGCTATAATTCAGCTGACATCAACATCACGGCTGATGCGCAGACCACCCTGCCCTACCTCGTCGAGGCTGTGCAGAAGGAGATCAGCGGCGACCGCAAGATTGCCTTCGAGGCGCGCGGGCAGAAGATGCTCGAAGCCTACAAGGGCTTCGCGGATCGCGCCCGGGCAGAAGCCGCACTGGCATGGGATGCAACACCGATCTCGTCGGCGCGCATGTATGCGGAGCTTTGGCAGCAGATCAAGAACGAGAACTGGGCGCTCGTCTCCGACGGTGGCTTCTCTTCCAACTGGCCGCATCGCCTTTGGCCGATGGAAAAGAACTACCAGTTTATCGGCGGGTCAGGCGGCTCCGGTGTCGGCTACCAGCCCGTGGCGGCACTGGGAGCGGCCCTTGCCCAACGTGACATTGGTGGACGGTTCGTGGTGAGCATCACCGGCGACGGTGAATTCAACATGGCGCCACATACGCTTTGGACAGCGGCGCACCACGGCATTCCCTATCTCACGATCATCCAGAACAACCGCGCCTATCATCAGGAGGTCATGCATATCCAGCGCATGGCCAACCGACACAATCGTGGGATCCTGAACGCCCATATCGGCACCACGATCGACAATCCGAATGTCGACTATGCCAAGATCGCACAGGGCTATGGGGCGGTCGGCATCGGACCAGTCAATGACCCCAAGGAACTGGGCGCCGCCATCGCCAAGGGCGTCGCAGCTGTGAAGGCGGGCCAGCCCGCCCTCATCGATGTCGTCATGCAGCCGCGCTGAGGGGTTCAAAAGATGAAACTTACAACACTCGCCCTCTTCGTCGCCGCCCTCGGCGCGACCCCGGCCATGGCCCAGCAGGGCAATGCAGACAACGGCAAGAAACTGTTTGAAACCGTCGGCTGCTTCCAGTGCCACGGCCTGGCAGGTCAGGGCGCCCTCCAGACCGGGCCGCGCATCTCGCGCACCGCCCTGCCTCTGGAAGGCTTCCTGCAGCAGCTCCGCAACCCCCTGAACCAGATGCCGCCCTATGAGGCGGCCGTGATCAGCGACAAGGATGCCGGCGATCTCTATGCCTACGTCAAGAACATGCCGGCCCCCCCGCATCCAAAGACCCTGCCCCTGCTGATGACCATGGGCAGTAAATAA
>CAISZN010000441.1 GCA_903889985.1 uncultured Hyphomicrobiales bacterium
AATCTGGACTATGTTGCCGGCCACATTGAAGAGCCCTTTTTCTGCAGGCCTACGCGTCGCCGGGTCGATAACGACTCCCCCGGTTGTGGCGGGCGGCTTGGCTACGGGAAGTATCGGCAAGTATTGAGCCTTCTCTTCGTACGTCATGCCCGGAATAAAGCCGTTCCGGTGTATGACTGTGCGCATGTAATTCTCGATCGGGTTATTGCTGTTCCAGTCAGAATTAAACTGGCTGATGTTGCCAAACTGCTTGCCCTTGCCCGTAAGGGCAGAGTCCGCTTCCCGGAACTTGTACGCCTTCGCCGCGGCCATATCTGCGGCAGCTTGCCGCATCACAGTGGCCCTGAAGATTGTCGACGCGGGCGTGCCTGACGGGGTAATTGGGTTGATAAGCGGCAAGCCGGCATCCTTTAGGGACTGGTTTGCTTCAATTGACGAGGCGTTGGCGTAATCTGCCTCGTTACGGGCACTGTAGGACGCCCCGTTGGAAAGGTGCAGGCTCCCGAGGATTCCCGACAGGCCGCCCTGAAGGTGGCCATACTGCGAAATATCATGCCGCCGCGCGGCACTGAAGATGGCGTCCGTATCCAAGGCCGTAACGTGCTGGATGGGGCCAGCCTTCGCGGCGCCATTATTGCGATACCCCTGAGTCACCGCGAGCTGGCCATTCAGATTGTCTTTAGCGGCCGCGTCAGTGGTATAGTATTTCTGCCACTCCCGGTTGACGCTTCCGTCCTTGTTAAGGATCTGGGTCCTGTTCCCTGCGATGTCCTGAAGGGTCTTGCTGTATTGATTCCAGAGGTCCGACCCCGGGGCGAGATTGGCCATCTGGCTCTTGATCCACATGGGATCTGTCGCCTGCGCAAGGTTATCACGCGGAGGTGCCGGGCGGCGTACCGCCAAGGGGTCGGTCGAGTACCTGTCCTCCGGCGCCGTCTGCGGAGCCGTGGGAGTCCCTGCCTGCTGCCCCGTGACGGCCTGCGGATGCCGTGGTTTTTGACTGCCGTTTCCAGAGACTCCCGCTCCGGGAGCGCCCCCGTCTATGACCGCGGGGGTGCCTGCTCCGCCCACGGGGATGCCTGCTCCGCCCACGGTAGACTGCGGCACCAACTTACCAGTCTCGTCCCGGATGTACCCCGGCGGAGTCATTGCGGCCAATGTGGCGGAGAGATCTTGGACCATCCCTAAGGAGTAATTGTCTCCAGAAGTCGCAAACGGCCGGAGGGCTCTCTCTGCCTTGAGAAGCTTTGGGTAATTCTCCAAATTTCTGGGCGTTGTCCTGTAAATATCCTGAGCCTCAGAGTAGCTCATTCCCCCAGCGACTCCTGCAGCAGGATTCTGCGCCGGCCCAGCCCCACCGGCCCCGCCAGCGACACCAGTGGCATCCGGTTTCTCGCTGGTGAGAGTCGCGTCACTTTGTCCTGAGTCCCCCGGGTGGTAAGGCAGAAGTCTCGCCAGCTCAGCCCTCCACGAAGCGACATCCTGTGGAGACGCAAGGCCCGGATTGCCAGATTGCGCAAGAAATTGGTTGCGCTCAATGAGAGCGCGAAGCTGGGCGATTCTGGCATTTACCACGTTCGCGGTTTCGTTCTGAACGTGCTGGCCCTCGTAACCTACCTGCCGCTGTTTCAGGCCGTATTGCTGCCTCTCCTCTGCAGCTTGGGCACCAGCCGCGAGGCCGCGGCCAACGCCAACAATCCCACGATACGGTCCACTAAGTGCGCCGCCGATACCGGCAAGAAGTGGAATCCAAGAATTTGCCTTGCCCTGACCGAGGCCGCCGATGAAGCTATCCTTGTCGGTCAGTGTTTGCCCAAGATGTCCGAGTCCCTGTCCGAGATTGTGGAGGAAGCCACCGCCTTCTTGATTGCCTTGTTCGTCTTGATTGCCCTGTTCGTACAGATGCTCCTGCTCTGGATCAGTCATGTATGTCGGCAAAATATTCGTAGGATTTGAGCCGTCATCACTCATGTCGCCCGCTACGTCCGGATTGTAAATGCCCACAGACGTGTTGGGGCCACCCGGCACGGCGCTGTCCCCATCCTCCCCGGTGTAGCCCTTGCGGCCAACAAGGCCGCCGGCAGCATACCCGGCCTGCGCGCGAAGCTTAGCCCCCTCCGGGCCCGTGTCTCGGAACGCCGCCCACGTCCCAGAAAGATTGCCGTGGCGCTCTTTGGCCAACTCTGCCGCCAATTCGTCTTGTACTTTTGGGCTAAATTGCATTGAACGCCAATCA
>CAISZN010000442.1 GCA_903889985.1 uncultured Hyphomicrobiales bacterium
GCTTCCAGAAGATCGACGTCAACGAGCCGACGGTCGAGGATTCGGTCAAGATCCTGCGCGGCCTCAAGCCCTATTACGAGCGGCATCACAAGGTGCGCTACACGGCGGACGCGATCCGCGCCGCGGTCGAGCTGTCGCATCGCTACATCAACGACCGCAAGCTGCCGGACAAGGCGATCGACGTGATCGACGAGACCGGCGCCTCGCAGATGCTTCTGCCGGAGAACCGCCGCAAGAAGACCATCGGCATCAAGGAAATCGAGGCGACGATCGCGACCATGGCGCGCATCCCGCCCAAGACCGTGTCGAAGGACGATGCGGAGGTGCTCGAGCATCTCGAGACGACGCTGCGCCGCGTCGTCTATGGCCAGGATGCCGCCATTGGCGCGCTCACCTCGGCCATCAAGCTCGCCCGTGCGGGCCTGCGCGACGGCGAGAAGCCGATTGGCTGCTATCTCTTCTCCGGCCCCACGGGCGTCGGCAAGACGGAGGTGGCCAAGCAGCTGTCGCTGGCGCTCGGCGTCGAGCTCGTGCGCTTCGACATGTCCGAATATATGGAGCGCCACACGGTCAGCCGCCTCATCGGCGCGCCCCCCGGCTATGTGGGCTTCGATCAGGGTGGCATGCTGACCGATGCCATCGACCAGCATCCGCACTGCGTGCTGCTGCTCGACGAAATCGAGAAGGCGCATTCTGATCTCTACAACATCCTCCTGCAGGTCATGGACCACGGGAAGCTGACCGACCACAATGGCAAGCAGATCGACTTCCGCAACGTCATCCTCATCATGACGACCAATGCGGGTGCCTCTGACATGGCCAAGGCGGCCTTCGGCTTCACGCGCACCAAGCGCGAGGGTGACGACCACGATGCGATCAACCGGCTCTTCGCGCCTGAATTCCGCAACCGTCTCGATGCGGTCGTGAGCTTTGGCCATCTGCCCGAGGAGGTCATCTCCAAGGTGGTGGACAAGTTCATCATGCAGCTCGAGGCTCAGCTTGCCGATCGCAACGTCACCATCGAGCTGACCGACGAGGCGCGCAGGTGGCTCATCGTCAATGGCTATGATCAGGCGATGGGTGCCCGGCCGATGGCCCGTGTCATCCAGACGACGATCAAGACGCCCCTGGCCGATGAGGTTCTCTTCGGGCGGCTCAAGAACGGCGGCACCGTCAAGGTCGCCGTGGCGAGCGACGAGCATGGCGAGAAGAAGCTCACCTTCTTCTTCCCCGAGGGCCCGGTGTTGCCGAAGCCCGACAAGGAAGTGGTCGAGTCTGCCAAGAAGCGTGTGCAGTCCGAGCCGGAAGTGCGCCGCGCCAAGGCCCGCAAGGCCAAGCCTGAGGGTAAGGACAAGCCCTCCAGTGGCGGCGACGAAGGTGGCCGCAGCCGGGTGGTGCCGAAGGTGCCGCTGAAGAGCTGAAGGTCCCTCACCATCAATCCAAACGGCCAGTCTTTGGACTGGCCGTTTTTGTTTGCCCAGAAACCAGAGGCGCAAACCCTCCCCATTGCGGGGACAGTCGGAAATGCGAAGCATTGACGGGGTAGGGGGGCGCGCGCGATCAGTGCGCGTGTGGCTCACATTCCGGCTTCAACCATTTCCAAGAAGAAATCGCAGCGTCACTCCACCCCGCCGCACTTCGTGCGTCGACCCTCCCCGTCAAGGGGAGGGTGGGGCGCGGTCCAGCACGAAACCAACGCAAGGCTTCCCCTCTCAATCGCCGCAGAATAATGTTGCGCCAAAATCGTCCAGCGAGACGACAGGGGAGACGCTCATGAGGATGATCCGGGGGGCAGCCGTCGCGCTGATGGTCAGCATAGGCGCAACGGGGGCATGGGCGCAGGCGCAGGATTTCTATCGCGGCAAGTCGATTACCTTCATCATCGGCTACGGCCCCGGCGGCGGCGTCGATTCGGCCTCCCGCATCATCGCGCGTCACCTGCCGCGCTTCATTCCCGGCAAGCCCGAGATCATTCCCCAGAACATGGAAGGTGCCGGCGGTATCGTGGCGGGCAATCATCTGGGGTTGCGCGCCAGCCGGGATGGTCTGACCATTGGCCTGCCGGGACGCAGCTGGTTCGTCGAGAGCATGGTGAAAAGCCCCGGCGTGACCTTCGATGCGACAAAGTTCGTCTATCTGGGCAGCACGGGTACCAACAACACCATGCTCTTCGTCCGGGGTGACCTGAAGATCAAGACGCCGGAGGACCTGAAGAAATATCCCGACAAGATCGCGACGGCGGGCATTGGCACCGGCACATCAACCGTCACCATCCCGAACATGCTGGCAGACTATGGATATCCGCTGAAAGTCGTGCTCGGCTACAATTCCTCTGCGCGCTCGCTGCTTGCGCTCGAGCAGGGGGAAGTCGGTGCCTATTTCACGCCAGAGGACAGTTTCTCCAAGCGTCCGGACCTCATTGAGAAGAAGGTCGTCGTTCCCATCGTCCAGTCGCAATCCTCCGCGCCCGGCATTGCCGTCCTGAGGGACCTCGTGCCGAAGAAGGATCTGCCCGTGCTGAATCTCTTCACGGCCTATGACCAGACGGGCCTCATGGTCGTGGCACCTCCGGGCGTTCCTGCGGACCGTGTCGAGATCCTGCGCAAGGCCTTCTTCGAGATGTGCAACGATCCCGAGTTCCGAAAGGACGCCGCCAATGCGGGCGAGCCCGCCGGATCCCCGATCCCCGGAGCCGACCTCGACGGGATCATTGCCAAACTGAATGCGGCGGCCACGCCTGAGGTCGTGGCGGAATATCGTCGTCTGGGAGCAGCCAAGTAAGCTTCCAGTCTCGCCGCGATTGACCGACTCCGGTCGACCGCCTATGCCCGGTAGCGATGGCAGAGAGCGAGATCCACTGCGAGCGACGCGGGGCGGCGGGCTTTATCCGGCTCGCCCGTCCACGCGCCCTCAATGCCCTGACTCCCGGCATGGTGGCCGGGATGGCGCAGGCCCTCGACGTCTTCGAGCACGATCCTGCCGTCGAGCGCGTGGTGGTTTGCGGAGAAGGGGGCAAGGCCTTCTGTGCCGGCGGTGATATTCGGCTCATGCACGACCTTGGCCGCGCCGGCCGCCACGATGAGCAGCTCGCCTTCTGGCATGACGAATATCGGCTCAACGCGCGCATCGCGCGCTACCCCAAGCCCTATGTGGCGCTCATCGACGGCATTGTCATGGGCGGCGGGGTCGGTGTTTCGCTGCATGGCTCGCACAGGGTCGCCAGTGAGAAGTACCTCTTCGCCATGCCGGAGGTCGGCATTGGCTTCTTTCCGGATGTGGGTGCGAGCCATGTGCTGGCCCGCCTGCCGCACGAGGCCGGGACCTGGCTCGCCCTGACCGGGGGGCGCATCGGCGCAGGCGATGCACTGGCGCTTGGCCTTGCAACCCATTTTGTCTCGTCAGAGCAGTTTCCGGCTCTTGCGCAGGCGCTGGAGGGCAGGGGAGATACCAACATGATCCTTTCCGCCCAAGCCGCCCCGCCGCCCGAAGCCCTGCTGGCAGGTCACTTCAAGACGATGGCAAGGTCCTTCGCCGGGGCTTCGCTTGCAGCTGTGGTTGGTGCGCTGGACGTCGACGCGTCAGAATTCGCGCGCAACACGCTTGCCACCTTGCATCGCGTTTCGCCTACGAGCCTTGCGATTGCGCTTCGGCAATTGCGTGAGGCGGTGCATGTGTCGCTTGAGGAATGCCTGCGGATGGATTTTCGCATCGTGTCGCGCCTCTGCCGTGGCCATGATTTCTATGAAGGTGTCCGCGCCGTGATTGTCGACAAGGATCAGGCGCCGCGCTGGATGCCTGCTCACATCGAGGATCTGAGCCACGGTGCGACCGATGCTTATTTCGCGTCGCTAGGTGCGGGCGAGCTGACCTTTGCGCAAGGTGTGACGGCATGAGCATGCAGCGACATCAGCACGACCCGTCAGGCGAGATGATTCATCTCGGCAATGACCGCAAGCGTCGCAGGGGCAATCGCACGCACTATGGATTCCTGCTCGTCGTGTTCATGCGCATCATCGCGGTGCTGTGGATGTTCCAGGGGCTGATGCAGTGGAAGCTGATCCTGGCTCCCGATGAACTGCCGCTCGATGCGCTGCCGACACCCATTGCCTCGGCGATCGTTTTCTTTGCAGTGATTGACCTGCTTGCCGCGGTCGGACTTTGGCTCGCATCACCCTGGGGGGGTGTGCTGTGGATCTTCTCCGCCTGCGCCAGCATTGGGGTCGCTTTGTTCATGCCCGGCTTTCACGCCGGCGGGCGGCTCGTGATGGGCATCAACTTCCTGCTGATCGTCGTCTATTTCGTACTGACCTGGAAAGCTGCGCAGGAACGCGAGTTCTGAGCACAGTCGCAGGTTCGGTTAAGGGATTTTCACGATGAATCAAGCGTTTGATTCAGATGTGATTCACCGAAACAAGTAAATACGGGATTCAGCGTGTTATTTAAACTCGTTTTCACAAGCTGCCCCTACAGTCTGCCTATAACGAGCTTGCGTATCGAGCGGGCCGGAGACAAGAATTCTAACGGGGTGTGTCATGAATACAGTTCAGAAGACCGAAATGACTCAGGCCCGCGCCGAAAGACTCAGTGAAGTCCGGCCGGCCTACCTGGAAGCACTGACGCTGGTCGAGCGTCTTCATCGTCGTCTACTTGACGTGATCAAGGATGAATTTGACCGTCGTGGTCGCAGCGACATCAATTCTGTCCAGGCGCTGCTGCTTTACAATATTGGCGACAAGGAACTGACGGCCGGCGAGCTGCGGACCCGCGGCTACTACCTGGGCTCCAACGTCTCCTATAACGTCAAGAAGCTGGTCGAGATGGGCTACCTCCATCACGCCCGCTCCCGCATCGACCGCCGCTCGGTCCGCATCAGCCTGACCGACAAGGGCAAGAGCGTCCATGGCATCGTGGCCGGCCTCTATGAGAAGCATGTGCTCACCGTCGAGCAGATCGGTGGCATTTCGGGCGACGATTTCAGCCGCATGAACAATGCCCTGACCCGCCTCGAGCGCTTCTGGACCGACCAGATCCGCTATCGCCTCTGAGGCACGATCTCCATTCTGGAGTGATGGGGGCCCGCCGGCAACGGTGGGCCCTTTGGCTTTTTGGGGGCTGAACTCTCGCTCCAGCTCGCGGGAGAGGGTTAGCAGCCCTGATGCGTGACCACATCTCGACGGACAGGCTGGCTGCTTCCGCCCCCTTCTCCCCGCCGCAGGTGGGGAGA
>CAISZN010000443.1 GCA_903889985.1 uncultured Hyphomicrobiales bacterium
GTGGAGCCTGCTGAGATCTTCATTCACGAGGGCCTCATAGCCCTCAATGATCTCTCCGAGATCGTCAGCCTTGAACGGCCGGAGCTGAAATTCACGCCCTATAATCCGCGCTTTCCCGAGCGTGTGCGCGACAACGGCGGCGACTGTTTCGCTGCCATCAAGCAGAAGGACCTCGTCGTCCACCACCCCTACGAGTCCTTCGACGTGGTGGTGCAGTTCCTGACGCAGGCTGCGCGCGACCCCAATGTGGTCGCGATCAAGCAGACGCTCTATCGCACCTCACATGACAGCCCCATCGTGCGGGTGCTCGCCGAAGCTGCCGAAGCCGGCAAATCGGTGACGGCGCTCATCGAGCTCAAGGCACGCTTTGACGAAGAGGCCAATATCCGCTGGTCACGCGACCTTGAGCGCGCCGGTGCGCAGGTGGTCTTCGGCTTCATCGAGCTCAAGACCCATGCAAAGCTCTCCATGGTGGTCCGGCGCGAGGGTGGCAACCTCGTCACCTACTGCCATGTGGGCACGGGCAATTATCATCCCGTCACCGCGAAGATCTACACGGATATTTCCTTCTTCACCGCGGACCCGGTGATTGGCCGTGACATCGCCCGCATTTTCAATTTCATCACCGGCTATGCCGAGCCTGCAGGCCTTGAGCGCATGGCCGTCTCGCCGATCTCGCTCAAGGAGCGACTGCTCAAGCATGTCGACGACGAGATTGCCTTCGCAAAGGCCGGCAAGCTCGCGGCGATCTGGATCAAGTGCAATGCGCTGGTTGATCCGGAGATGATCGATGCGCTTTATCGCGCCAGTCAGGCGGGGGTGCAGATTGACCTTGTCGTGCGTGGCATCTGCTGCCTGCGTCCGGGCGTGCCGGGCCTGTCGGACAATATTCGCGTGAAATCCATCGTCGGGCGATTCCTGGAACATGCCCGTGTCTATGCCTTTGGCGGGGGGCATGGGCTGCCGCATCCCAAATCATTTGTGTACATCTCGTCCGCCGACCTGATGCAGCGCAATCTGGACCGGCGCGTCGAGGCGCTGATGCCGATCACCAATCCGACCGTCCACGAGCAGGTGCTGGACCAGATCATGGTCGCCAACCTCATGGACAATCAGCAGAGTTACCGTGTCCTGTCGGATGGTTCCAGTGAGCGCATCACCCTGCGGCCGGGTGAGGAGCCCTTCAACGCCCACAACTATTTCATGACAAATCCCAGCTTGTCGGGACGCGGAAAATCGCTCAAGGACTCAGCTCCAAAGACCTTGCTGAAGCGGCTGGAGGCCGACTGAGCCGATGAACATGAAGCAGCCCCTCGCCAAGTTCGACGCGCCCGGACGCCTTGCCATCGGACGGCCGATTGCCATTGTCGACATTGGCTCGAATTCGGTACGCCTTGTTGCCTATGAGGGCGTCGCGCGTGCGCCCACGCCCATCTTCAACGACAAGATGCTGTGCGGGCTGGGCCGTGGCGTGGCTACCACCGGCAAGCTGCCGAAAGACGGCGTCGACAAGGCGCTGGGTGCCCTTCGCCGCTTCCGCTCGCTGTGTGACATCATGGATATCGGCGATATCCATGTGCTTGCCACTGCAGCGGCGCGCGATGCCTCGAACGGCACAGAATTTCTGGACGCTGCGCGGGACGCCATTGGCGCGCCGATCGAGCTTTTGTCGGGCCGTCGCGAAGCTGAACTCTCAGCACTTGGCGTCGTATCCAGCTTCTACAAGCCCGATGGGATCGCAGGCGATCTCGGTGGCGGGTCGCTCGAAGTCAACGATGTGAAGATTGATCGGCTGGGCAAGGGCGAGACCCTGCCGCTTGGCGGTCTCTCGCTCATGGACATGTCGAACAAGAGCCCGAAGAAGGCGGTCAAGATTGCGCGGGAAGCGCTCGAATCCTGCGGCGTACTCGACAAATTAAAGGACCGTCATTTCTACGCCATCGGCGGCACCTGGCGGGCACTTGCGCGCCTGCACATGCGCCAGCGCAATTATTCGCTGAACGTTATGCACAACTACATCATCCCGGCACGCGACGCGGCGGATTTTGCGGCACTGGTGGAGCGCGTGAGCGTCGATGCGCTGATCGCCATCGACTCCGTGGCGAGTGCACGGCGTCCGCTTTTGGCTTATGGCGCCATCGTGCTCGAACAGATCATCCGCATCGCCAAGCCCAAGGACATCATCGTGTCTGCGGCGGGTGTTCGCGAAGGGCTTCTGTTCGAGCGTCTGGACGAGCAACAGAAGAAGCTTGATCCGCTGTTGACGGCGGCACGCGATCTTAACGTCCTGCGGTCGCGTTCGCCCCAGCATGGCGAGGAGCTCTGCATCTGGACGGATGCCTTGATGGCGTCCAGTCATCTCGATGAGACGCCCGAGGAAAAGCGCCTGCGCCATGCGGCCTGCCTGCTGGCGGACATCGGTTGGCGCGCGCATCCAGATTATCGTGGCGAGCAGTCACTGAACATCATCGCCAATGCAGCCTTTACCGGCATCGACCATCCCGGTCGCGCCTTCCTCGCGTTGGCTGCCTCCTATCGCCATCTGGGGCTCGATGGGGACGTGAGCCCGCAGATCCGCACGGTGACGACGGCGCGCGCGCTGGATCGTGCCCATATTCTCGGCGCGGCCATGCGCGTTGGCTATGTGCTGTCAGCCGCGATGCCCGGTGTCCTGTCACGCTGCCCGCTGCGCTGCACGAAAGCGAAGCTCGAACTGTCGATCCCGCGCGATCTGCTGCCGCTTGCAAATGAGCGGGTGCAGAACCGGCTGAAGCAGATGGCGCGGCTGATTGGCCGCGAGCCGGTGATCAAGGCGATCGATTGAACTGGACGCGTTGACTTCCGCGAGGTTGTGCACAAAGCTTGAGCTGATTATTTGGTTCATTTTTGTTGAGCTGTTTTTATGATCAAGCGTTTGCGGTCAGGCGTATCCTGGCCGTTGGGGTTTGGGGCTTTTGCTTCAGTCATTTCTGGCATGGCTGCCCATGGTGGGTTTCATCATCTAACTGGTGTCGTTCCCTGGGATTAGGCGTCGTTTGTTGCGCCCATTTTGGTTTCTCCCATGGTGTTCCATTCTGTCCTTGCTATATTGCGATCAGATATTGATGTGCTGACCTGTCTCCTACTCGCTTTTCAGGCAGGGTTTTTCTGGAAGCAGGTATTTGACGGATTAAAGCCGGTTCTTAAGGCTTCAGGGATGATCCCATGACCATTGCCTTGATCATATTGTCGCTCGTCACTGGCTTCATCATGGTGACGGTCGCGTCATCACTGCACGTTACCCCACGGTCGCAGGATCAGAGCGTCCACTGCTATGCTGCGGTGCCCGACATTCGCCGGCTGGATGCATGGATATTAGGCCATCAGCGACAGATCGCAGTGGTCAATGTGGTCGCGACGCTCGCAGCCGTCTATCGGATTATAAACTGACCGAGACTATTCCGCCGCTTCTTCAGACTCGCCGGCTTCCTGCCATTCGAGCGTAACGACCTTGCCACTCTCAACCGTCAGGGCGAGGCGGCCGTGCTTCAGTTCGAGCGCCTTGGCGCCGAACAGTTCGCGACGCCAGCCAGAGAGGGCGGCGACATTGGCCTTGTCGTCTGATGCGATGGCTTCGAGGTCGTCCACGGTGGCGATCATCTTGGAGGCGACGCCGTGGCGCTCGGAGACCTGCCGCAGCAGCACCTTGAGCAGTTCGACGGTTGCACCACCGCCGCCGTTGCGACGTTCACGTTCGATTTTCGGGAGCGTCTTGGGATCACGCTCCAGGCCGCGTTCGATGGCGGCAAGCAGATCCGCCCCGGCGCGCGAGCGTTCCATGCCACGGGGGAAGGAGCGCAGCTGTGCGAGGCCATCTGCCGTTTTGGGCGCTGCCAGCGCGATCTCAATCAGGATGTCGTCCTTGAGCACGCGGGAGCGTGGCACGTCACGGCTCTGCGCCTCGCGCTCCCGCCAGGCGGCCACTTCAATCAGCACGGCAAGGTCGCGCGGCTTGCGGGCCCGGTTGCGCAGGCGCTCCCAGGCATTGTCGGGATGCATTTCATAGGTCGAGGGCGAGCTCAGCGTCTGCATCTCGTCGGCGAGCCATGCCGTGCGGCCGGACTTTTCGAGGCGGGCGATGAGGGAGCGATAGACCGTGCGCAGATGGGTCACATCGGCCAGCGCATAGGCAATCTGGGCCTCGGACAATGGCCGGCGGGACCAGTCCGTAAAACGGGATGACTTGTCGACGGCGACCTTGCAGATCGACTGGACAAGCTCCCCATAGCTCACCTGATCGCCAAAGCCGCAGACCATGGCGGCCACCTGGCTGTCGAACAGCGGCGCCGGGATCAGCTTGGCCAGATTCCAGATGATTTCGAGATCCTGCCGGGCGGCATGGAACACCTTCACCACGCGCTCATTGGCCATGAGCTCGAAAAAGGGGGACAGGTCGAGCCCCTCGGCAAGGGCGTCGAGGGCGACGGCCTCGTCATCGGAGGCCAGCTGGATCAGGCAGACCTTCGGCCAGAAAGTGGTCTCACGGAGGAACTCCGTGTCGACGGTCACGAAGGAGTGGCGTTCGAGGCGCCGGCATGCGGCAGCCAGATCGTCGGACGTTGTGATCAAGCTCATGCTCGACCTATATCCGACTCGGCTGCCCTGAGGCGAGGACAATTGGGGCTCAATTCGCCCGGTCATTGGGCCAATCTGCCTTTAGGGCGCCCCATTGGGGTCAAGATGGGCTGGCAAGGGAGGGGAGTGGGACTGTCTCCGTCAACAGGCTGTTAACCATAGGCATCGATGCTCGCGCGCATCCTGTGGAGGACCAGTGCCTTACCTCGAGCCGCCCCCCTTTCCGGCACCGGTCATCGTCCAGAAGGACGTGGGCGGCTATGTCGCGGACTATCGGGCGGCGACCGAGCGCTACCGGGCCGAGGACCGCGAAGTCCAGCTGGGGGAATGCCGGTCCGCCTGCACTTTGGCCCTGAGTCTGCCCGGCGTCTGTGTCTGGCCGAGCAGCGTGGTGAAATTCCACAAGGCCTATGACGCCAACACAAAGGTGGTCGACGAGGGGGTCTCGCAGGAGCTGTTCAACGCCTATCCGCCCGCTGTCCGGGCCAGGCTCGGCACCCTGACGCGCAACTATCAGGTGCTGACCGGGACTGAGCTGATCTCGCTGGGTCTGCGCAATTGCGCCGAAAGCCGGACCATGATGGCGAAGCGCCTTGGCACCCAGCCGACCCTCGTCGCGGCCGCTGCGCCTGGCCCGCAGGCGCCCGTTTCGCCCAGCATCGGCGCCATGTTCCAGTCGGTTCTGACGGCCGTGGCAAAGCCCTTCGAGGAGGTCACCAGCCAGCCAGCAACCCCGGCCGTTGCAGCCCTCGCCGTGCCTCTGCCGCCGCGACGGCCCACAGGGCTGGAAACTCCCCAGATGATGCCGGCATCCCTCGTGGTGGCGCAGGTCGAGGCGCGGGATCTTCCGCGTCCGGCGCATTCACCGCTTCCTGATCAGGTCCTGCTGCCCGTGCCCGGCCTGCCCAGACTGATCGCGGGTGCCCAGCCGGTTCTTCCCAGCGGGGCCTTTTCCCTGCGGCCCTGGGCCGGGCGCTGAGTCAGGCCGCGCTGGCATCCTCCCAGGCCGCCGTGACCGGCGTGCCCGAGATGGTGAAGCGGCGCATCAGCCGGCGCTCCTCGCGCGGGAAATCGGTGCGCGCATGCATGGAGTTCAGATTGTCCCACATGACAAGGTCGCCAACCTTCCAGACGTGCTCATAGCGAACGGCTGGGTCCTCGCCATAGGTGAACAGTTCATCGAGAAGCGCCTCGCTTTCCTGTGGGCTCAGGCCCTCGACGCGGTGGCTCATGAGGCGGTTGACATAGAGCGCCCTGCGGCCGGTTTCCGGATGGCGCAGGACCATGGGCTGCCAGGCGTGCTTCACGGACTCGATGCTGAGCGTGTCGAGGTCGAGGCGCCGGTCCTGCAGCTCATCGAAGGCCTGCAGCACGCGGCGGCCCTCAATGGCCTCCCTGAGCCGGTCTGGCAGCCTGTCATAGGCCGCAGACATGCTGGCGAAATGGGTGTCGCCGCCGTGGCTCGGGATCTCCATGGAATAGAGAAAGCTCGCCCGGTTGGGTGCTGCCGCGTAGCACATGTCGTGGTGGAACCACATCTCGCCATCGGGCAGGACGCCGATCGGCTTGCCGTCCTTGCGGATGTTGGAGACCAGCATTGCATCAGCATTGTAGTCAGGCCCGTCCCAGGCGCGCGGGCGCTGGGAGGGCAGGGCCTGTGACCGCTTGCCGATGGTGCCCCAGATGGACACGAAGGCCCTCTGCTGGTCGGGATCGAGCTGCTGGTCACGGAAGACCAGCACTGCATGGTCGCGCCATGCGTGGCGCAGGCCTGCGACGGTTTCGGCGTCGAGCGGACGGGAAATGTCGAGGCCGCGGATCTCTGCGCCAATGACCGGCGTCATCGGATGGACGGTGAAGGACAAGGGCGAACCTCCCGATCTTGATTGGCCCGATGCTAGCGCAGGCCAGGCGAGATGGGGAGTGCATGCCGTCGGTCATCGCAGCCTCCCCGCAAGGGGGAGGGTGGTGGTGCGCTCAGCTGTAGAGGAAGCCGACCGGCTTGGCGTCCGTGCGCAGGGGGCGAACTTCCCGCTGGGTGATGATCTGGCCAGCCAGACTGTCAACCGTGTCCCGCTGGCCCGGGGTCCAGCGGCGGAGGTTTTCCATGCCGCTGAGGAGGCCAAGGCGCAGGATCTGGGTGTTCTCGCCAACGCCCACGAGGTCAAGCGAGTCCTTGCCAGCCGTCACCACGTCACCTGTCACAAGCTCGAGGGTCTTGCCATCGAGGTCCTTGAATTCGGCAGAGCCGCGAATGATGCGATACATGGTCACTTCATCCCTGCCGAAGGCGCTGATATCGGCCTTGCCCGAAGGGCTCTTGGGCAGGAGCGACTGGCCGCGCGGATCGGTTGCAATGATATGGCCCGTCACGAGGTGCCCGCTGGGAAGCTCGAGCCCCATGTCGCGCAGATAAACGCTCGAGTCCGACTTGATCGGCACGCCGGGTGTCGCCTCGCTCATGGGCTTGTAGAGCGCATCCAGAGCCATCGGGTCCTGGAACCAGAAGCAGGCATCGGCCGGCCGGTCATGGAGGGGATGATTCCAAGCTGTGCGCGCGGTCTCGTATTCGTTGATGTGTTCCGTGGCCACGACCGTCGGGTTGGGGAATGTTGTCGGGTCGGTGATGAAGGCTTCGATGAACTTGCCCGAATAGCCCATCACGAGCGATTCCGGCACAATCGACTGCGGCGTCTTCAGGTTCTCTTCCGTAGACATTCCCGACCACGTGTAGAAGAGCTGGCGGTGCACGATGGCACTCTGAAGCATCACTGCGCCGGGGCCGACATAGAAGATGTTGCCGTCGTAATCGAAGGTGAAGACACCCGAGGTGACGAGCACGAGCTGGAAGCCGCCGGGCGGCAGATGCAGATGGAAGTCGGTCGGGCCCGTATCCTTGCGATAGATCGGCAGGTTGGTGGCGACCTCATGGAGCAGGAAGGTCTCATTGTTGGCATGGAAGCCATTGTCGGCGCGATTATAGAGCGCCTGCGGGCGATAGGTCGCCTTGTAGTCAGCGTCCTTCTGGCGATCGACAGCAACGAATTTCTGCTTGTTGAGGCGAAGCGGTTCGCCATTCGGATGAATGAGGCCACCTAACTGGGCGTCGATCCTAGCGTATTCCGTCATTACATTCCCCCATGCGAGGAGAGCACCAGCACAAGGAGAGGTGATTTCCACCTCCTCCTCATGGAGCTTGACCGGCTGGATCGACACATCTGCCCTTGAATCTGCAGACAGGTGATCGGCGACGCTTAAGCCCTGAAAGTCAGCGAATTGTGCGGCGCACAAGGTTCTTTCGCAATGCCAAATTATGTGCAGAACCCTTGAATTCTGCCCGCTTTTTGGGACGCGATCTCTGACTTTAGTTGGAGTGCCCGCCGGGACATTTCATGCGGCACGGCGCGCAACGGTGCCGTCAGGCGCGAGGGGCCAAGCCGCGCCATGGAGGATCAGAATTCGACTTCGAGTTCCTCGATTTCGTCCTCTTCGAGCTTCGCGTCGGCAATCCATTCGACCACGGCCTTGTGGGCAAGAACCTTTTGGGCATAGGCCGAGCAGGCCGCATCGAGCTGGACGTCATAGGTCATGAAACGCGTCACAACCGGCGCATACATCGCGTCGGCGATGCAGAACGTCTTGCCGAAGAGATAGGGCCCGCCATAGGTCGACAGGCATTCGCGCCAGATCGCAACGATGCGCTCGATGTCAGCCTGCGCCTTCGACCAGATCTTGAACTTCGGGAAATGTGCCTTGATATTCATCGGCAATGCGGCGCGCAGGGCGGTGAAGCCTGAATGCATTTCGCCCGATATGGCGCGACAATGGGCTCGCTGCACCCGATCCTTGGGCAGAAGGCCTGCCTGAGGGGCGATTTCGTTCAGAAACTCGCCAATGGCCAGCGTGTCCCAAACCTTGATGTCCTCATAGGTGAGGCAGGGAACGAGGATCGAGGGCGACAAGAGAAGGATTTCTGCGCGTGCATCCGCATCGCCAGGTTGTTTCAGCACCTCTTCGAACGGAATTCCCGCGAGTTTGGTCATCAACCATCCTCGCATGGACCAGGACGAATAATTCTTGCTGCTGATCGTGAGTGTGCTTGCCGGCATCAGGTGCGCTGCCATCCTTGATTGTCTGTTCAAATACCAAGCAAAGGCCGTGCCATGGCATGGTGCTTGCAAGATCGCACTGCAAGCGTGATGGGTCAGGTTTTACTGGATGATTTACAACGCGTATCAAGGCTATGCCGACGTCTCCTACCCGATGCGCCTCTTTGCATCCCATGTGGACCGGCTCTACAGCGTCTGGAATTCGCCATCTCATGCTTCGCTTTTGCAGCGCACGGCTGCCTGGTGCGAACTGGTCGCGCTTCTGGGATTTACACATTCGCGGCCGGACTATGAAATTCCCTATATCGAGATCAAGGGCGAGCGCTTCGCGGTCTCCGAACGGGTGATGCTCGAGCAGACCTTTGGAAATCTGCTTCGCTTCAAGCGCGAGGGCCTTGAGGATGCACCGAAAGTTCTGCTTGTCGCGCCCATGTCGGGACACTTTGCGACTCTGTTGCGCGGCACTGTCTGCACATTGCTGCGCGACTATGAAGTCTACATCACCGACTGGAAGAACGCGCGCGACATTCCGCTTTCAAAAGGCGATTTCGGACTCGATGAATATATTCAGTCGATGATCGACTACATCAAGGCCATCGGCCCGCAGACGCATGTGATCGCCGTCTGCCAGCCAACCGTTGCTGCGCTTGCGGCAACGGCTGTGATGGCGCAGGACAATGATAACAATCAGCCTGCGAGCCTCACGCTGATGGCAGGCCCCATCGATGTGCGAGTCAATCCCACCAAGGTGAATGAGCTTGCCAACCAGCATCCGCTCTCCTGGTTCAAGGAAAAGCTGATCTCGACGATCCCTATGCATCTGGGTGGCGCGGGACGTCGCGTCTATCCAGGATTTCTTCAGCTTGCAGCCTTCATGAGCATGAATGCGGAGCGGCACCAGAAAAGTTTTCAGGATCTCTATCGCAATCGGATCGAGGGGGATTTTGCGAAGGCTGACCAGATCCGCGATTTCTATCGCGAATATTTCGCCATCATGGACCTGACGGAAAAGTTTTACATCGAGACCATCGACGAGGTCTTCCAGAAGGCATCGTTGGCGCAGGGTACGCTTATGTTCAAAGGGCGCCTGGTCGATCCATCTGCCATCCGTCGCACATTCCTGCTCACGGTCGAGGGCGAGAAGGATGACATCTGCGCCGTCGGCCAGACCCTCGTTGCGCAGGATCTGTGCTCGCGGCTGCGA
>CAISZN010000444.1 GCA_903889985.1 uncultured Hyphomicrobiales bacterium
CTCGCTGTCGGGATAGCATTCGATGGAGACCGCGTTCTTGCGCCCCTCGCACAATTTGCGCAGGGGCGCATCGCGCTTGAGGGAGCCGGCCTCCACGACCACCACGCAATCCTGTGGCGGCACATCCAGAAGCATTTCAAGGGGTTCGATGATGGAGCGCCCCCCGGCGGAGACCCAGAGCGCTCGCTTGCCACCGAAGAGGCCAACCGAATTGGCCTCATCCACGAGCTTGAGGGGATCGGAAGCAATGTCGTCCCCTTCCATGCGAAGGAGCTGGAACGGATCATTCGGATCCGTGACATTCATGCGCGAGATGGCACGGGCTCGTTCGCTAACGAGTCCGGCATCGCTACCGTGAACCAGAAAAACGACGAGCCCCTGTGTCGGCCGTGCGAGAAAACGGTCTGCCTCATAGGTCTTGACCGCAACCACGCAGGGCCTCCTCTTGTCAGGCGACGATATTCACGATGCGGCCAGGAACAACGATCACCTTCTTGGGTGCCTTACCTTCAAGCGCGCGCACGATAGTGTCGACCTTCAGGGCCTCGGCTTCAACCGCCTTTGCATCTGCATTGCGGTCCACGGTGACTTCGCCGCGTTTCTTGCCGTTCACCTGAATCGGGTACGTAACGACATCCGCCGTGGCGAGGGACTTGTCGGCAACCGGCCAGCTGGATTCCGCCACGATGCTGGTATGGCCGATGGCCGCCCAGCACTCCTCGGCCAGATGCGGCATCATGGGCGCAAACATCATGACGACAGCATCCGCGGCCTCGCGATAGGCGAAGGCCAAGTCGGCCGGGATCGGCGTGGCCTCGATCTCGTCGACAGCCGCCAGGAGCGCATTGGTCATCTTGCGGATTTCGGCAATGGCCGTGTTGAACCGGAGGCGCTCGATGCTCTCCTCCACACGCACCAGATGACCATGCGTAATGCGACGAACCGCAATGGCGTCAGCCGAAAACTCGCTCGGCGATGCCGTTCCGGGCGCCGCCGCGATCTTGGTGAGCATCCCGATAAGGCGCCAGATCTGCTGCACATAGCGCGAGGCGCCCTGCACGCCTTCCTCGCTCCAGATCACGTCGCGCTCGGGCGGTGAATCCGACAGCATGAAGAGGCGCGCCGTATCGGCACCGAAAGACCCGATGATGTCATCGGGGTCGATGGTGTTGCGCTTCGACTTCGACATCTTCTCGATGCTGCCGATGGTGATTTCCTCGTCACCCCGGAAACCGCGACGGCCTTCGGCGGTCGTCTCGATGCGAACGTCGGTGGGCATGAGCCAGGAGCCGTCGGCCGCGCGATAGGTTTCATGCACGACCATGCCCTGCGTGAAGAGGCCCTCAAAAGGCTCCTTCAGCGCAACGTGCTGGGTTGCCTGCATCGCGCGGGTGAAGAAGCGCGAATAGAGCAGGTGCAGGATCGCGTGCTCGATGCCGCCGATGTACTGGTCGACCGGGAGCCAGCGGTTCACCACCTCGGGCGTCGTCGCCGAGGACTCGTTCCACGGATCGGTGAAGCGGGCGAAGTACCAGGACGAATCCACGAAGGTGTCCATGGTGTCCGTCTCCCGGCGCGCGGGCTTGGCGCACTTCGGGCAGGCCACATGCTTCCAGGTGGGATGACGGTCGAGCGGATTGCCCGGCAGGTCGAAGCTGACGTCTTCCGGCAGGGTGATCGGCAGGGAGTCGCGCGGGGCCGGAACGGTTCCGCAATCATCGCAATGGATGACCGGGATCGGGCAACCCCAATAGCGCTGGCGCGAGATGCCCCAGTCGCGCAGACGGAAGTTCACCTGCCGCTTGCCCTGCGGCTTGCCGTTGAGCTGCGTGGTTTCGAGGCGCGCAGAGACCTCTTCTTTCGCATCCGCAATGGTCTTGCCATCGAGGAAGCGCGAGTTGATGAGCCTGCCCTCGCCGTCGAAGGCCGTCTTCGTGATGACGAAAGTCGCGGGATCCTGCTCCGGCGGGCAGACCACCGGCGTATTGCCGAGGCCATAGGCGTTGGCGAAGTCGAGATCGCGCTGGTCATGGGCCGGGCAGCCGAAGATCGCGCCCGTGCCGTAGTCCATGAGGATGAAGTTCGCGACATAGACCGGCAGCAGCCAGGTGTCGTCGAAGGGATGCTTCACGCGGATGCCGGTGTCGAACCCCTTCTTCTCGGCGGTCTCGACGCTTGCAACCGAAGTGCCCATGCGGCGGCACTCTTCGATGAAGGCCATCAGCTCGGGGTTTGTTTCGGCAGCCTTCAACGAAACCGGATGGTCAGGTGCGAGGGCTGCGAACTTCGCGCCGAACAGGGTGTCGGGACGCGTCGTATAGACCTCGATCTCCTCGACGCCCTTGGGCGCGGTGGTCGAGTCGATGGCGAAACGAACCAGCAGGCCTTCCGAGCGGCCGATCCAGTTCTTCTGCATGAGCCGGACTTTTTCCGGCCAGCGTTCAAGACCATCGAGGGAGTCGAGCAGGTCCTGCGAGAAGTCGGTGATCTTGAGGAACCACTGCACGAGCTCGCGCTGTTCGACCAGTGCCCCCGAACGCCAGCCGCGACCGTCGATGACCTGCTCGTTGGCGAGCACGGTCTGGTCTTCCGGGTCCCAGTTC
>CAISZN010000445.1 GCA_903889985.1 uncultured Hyphomicrobiales bacterium
CAAATTTTGGCCCTATTTCTCCCCGCTGTTCGCGCGCGGTCTCAGCAGAGATGCGTGGGGTCCAGACTTTTGGTTTCAAAATGGGAGGTTGGCGCATGCGCGCAGGCGTGTTGGCGCTCGTTGGGTTCACCGCCGTCACGGCGGCGTTCGCGAAAGATCCGAGCCCGGACAATGTGAAGGGGCTCTACCTGGCCACTGACTTTCCCTCCCTGCAGCTGCGGGCGGGCGAAGAGGCCACGCTTCCTCTGACCGTTTACAACTACGGCCTGCCGCCGCAGCGCACGTCGTTGTCGATTGCCGATACGCCGGCCGAGTGGAAGGCTGACATCGAGGGTTCAGGCAAGCCGGTGAGCGCTGCCTTCGTCGACTTTGACGGCCGCGCGACTCTCAACCTGAAGCTCAACATCCCGGCCAATGCCAAGCCCGGCCCCTACAAGATCACCATCAGCGCACAGGGCGATGCGGCGAAGTCCGAACTGCCGATCACCATCAATCTTGCCGAGGCGCTGGCAGCAAAGCTGACCGCCACGCCGAAGTTCCCCGTGCTCAAGGGCTCGCCGAAGTCGAATTTCGACTTCAACGTGTCGGCGAAGAATGAAAGCGCGTCAGACATGACTGTGAACCTGCGTGCCGATGTGCCCGCAGGTTTCACCACGAGCTTCAAGGAAGGCTACAACACGCAGGAGATCACCAGCCTCGTCATCAAGGCGAACGAGAGCAAGGATCTCACGGTCTCCGTGAAGCCGAGCCCGAAGGCCGCTGCCGGACAGGTGCCGGTGAACGTCACCATCGCGGGTGACAAGGCCAGCGTGCAGTCGATGCTCGTCATGGACATTTCCGGTCAGCCGGCCCTCACCGTCACCGGTCAGGACGAGCGTCTGAGCGGCGATGCCTATGCGGGCCAGGAGCGCGCCCTGCCGCTTGTGCTGCGCAACACCGGCACCGCGCCGGCCCGTGGCGTCAGCCTCAGCGCCACCCCGCCGTCCGGCTGGAAGGTGACCTTCGATCCCAAGGACATTGCCGAGATTCCTGCTGGCGAAGAGGCGAAGGTGAATGCCCTCGTCACCCCGAATGCCAAGGCGATCTCGGGTGACTATGTCATCTCGATCCGCGCTTCCGGCGATGGCATTTCGGAATCCGCCAGCTATCGCCTGAGCGTCATGACCTCGACCCTGTGGGGTGTCACGGGCGTTGCCGTCATCGGCGCGGCGCTGCTGGTTCTCGTGGGTGCGGTCGGGAGGTTTGGACGTCGATGAGCGAACCGGTCATCCGCACCGAGGCGCTCAGGAAGGTCTATGGCAATGCGGTCGCGGTCGAGAGCCTCGACCTGGAGATTGCCCCGGGGGAGGTCTTTGGCCTCCTCGGTCCCAATGGCGCCGGCAAGACGACAACCATCCTGATGCTGCTCGGGTTGACCGAGCCGACATCGGGCAAGGCCAGCGTTGCGGACTTCGATCCGCTGCGCCAGCCCCTCGAGGTGAAGCGGCGCGTCGGCTACATGCCCGACCAGGTTGGCTTCTATGACAATCTCTCCGGCGTGGTGAACCTTCGCTACACGGCCAAGCTCTGCGGCTTTACGGCCAAGGAAGCGGACGAGCGCATCGAGAAGGCGCTGACGCGCGTCAAGCTTCTGGATGCGGGCCGGCGTCCGGTGCGCACCTATTCGCGCGGCATGCGCCAGCGTCTGGCCATTGCCGAGATCCTGATGAAGGGCGCCTCCATCGCCATTCTTGACGAGCCGACCGGCGGTCTAGATCCGCAGGCGACGCGCGAGTTTCTCGAGCTCATCCGCTCGCTGAAGCACGATGGCATGACGATCCTTCTGTCCTCGCATCTGCTCGAACTCGTGCAGTCGGTCTGCGACCGGGTGGCCCTGTTCAGCCGTGGCAAGATCGGCCTCATGGGCCGTGTCGATGACCTGCTGCAGAATGTGCTCGGCGGCTCGCACATCATTCGTGTGCAGGCATCGGGCATGGGCCTTGCGGATGCGGTTTCCGGTGTGCCCGGAGTCACCCGCGTCGAAGTCTTGCCGGACGGTCTGCGTGTCGAGGCCGTGGGTGACCTGCGGGCCGATGTGGCGCGTGCGGTGGTCCATGCCGGTGGCAATCTCACCATGATCGATGCTGGCCATGCCAGCCTCGAGGATGTCTACACCCGTTATTTCGAGGGGATCCCCTATGCGGCGTGAAGGCTCTGCTCTCCAGGGTGCCGGCACCGTCATGATGAAGGAGCTGGCGGACAACCTGTCCAGCACCCGCATGCGGCTGCTCGAAGCCCTCATCTTCGTCAGCGGTGCTGGCGCCGTTTATGCCACCATCGGCGAAGTGCGCGACGCGATCGGGGAAGACCCCTTCGTCTTCCTGCGCATCTTCACCACCGCGAAGGAGCCTCTGCCCTCCTTCGTTGCCTTCCTCGGCTTCCTCATTCCCATCGTGGCCATTGCGCTTGGTTTCGACGGGGTGAACAGCGAGTTCAACCGCCGCACCATGAGCCGTGTCCTGGCGCAGCCTATCTATCGGGATGCGCTGCTGTTCGGGAAATTCATGGCGGGCCTGATGACGCTGGGCGTTATGCTGGCTGCGCTGTGGATCTTCGTGATCGGGCTCGGCATCCTTTTGCTCGGCCTGCCGCCGAGCACCGAAGAGGTGGTGCGGGGCTTCGCCTTCCTGCTCACGGCTCTGGCCTATGGCGGCGTGTGGCTGGCGATGGCGCTGCTGTTCTCGGTGGTCTTCCGCTCGGCGGCCACGGCAGCTCTGGCGTCGCTTGCCGTGTGGCTGCTCTTCGCCTTCTTCTGGAACATGCTGGTGACGCTGCTGACGCCGGTCATCGCTCCGCCGGACCCCTATGATGTGCAGTCCCTGCTGTACACCGTGGAGGTCGGGCAGGGCCTGTCGCGCCTGTCGCCCAACACATTGTTCGCGGAAACGACGCTTGCCTTCCTCAATCCGGCGACGCGTTCCCTGGGCCTCGTGCTTTCCTCGCAGATGCAGGGGGCCATCTCCGGTCCGCTGCCCTTCCTGCAAAGCGTGGCACTGGTCTGGCCACAGGTGACAGGGCTGCTCGCGAGCTTCATCGTGCTGTTCACGATTGCCTATGTGCTCTTCCAGCGACAGGAAGTGCGCGCCTGAGTGCTCTTCAAGGGGCGCCCGCTGCGCCCTTTTCAGTGCCAGTCTTCACAAACTCCCGTCCGGCCTGCCGGGCGGGAGTTTTGCTTTCGCGGTTATTTCATTTTCGCGAAATGCGCATCGACCAGTTTGTCGAGGGGCGGTGCTGAACTGATCTGGCCGGTCGTCACAGCATAGGCTTCCTGCCTGGCAAGATCCGCCCTGTCGATGGAAAGCTCCCTGTCGAAAACATAGGGCGCCGTCTTTGCAATCAGGGCGGCGGGAATTTCCGTCGCCTTCGCCCAGATCTCGACGTGCTCGGGGGACAGTACCGCTTGGGGTGTCTGCAGATCCGCTGCAGCACGCCGCAGGCCGCGCAAAAAAGCCTCGCCGTTCTTCGTGCCTTCCTTCGAGAGCAGGCTGGTGCCAAAGCTCAGGACCGTAGCAAGTGTGCCCGGTGCCGGATTGACGTCGAGCACGGTCGCGATGTTGCGCGATGTGACGGCGGCCACACCGGGCTCGGGGATCAGCGCTGCATCGACGGCACCATTGGCCAGTGCGGCAGCCATGTCAGGGAAGGGCATTTCCACGACTTCAATGTCCTTCAGCGTGAGGCCATTCCGCCTGAGGGATTCGACTGCGAGATATTCGATCACGCCGCCGCGCACATTGAAGGCGACCTTGCGCCCCTTGAGATCGGCCACGCTCCTCACCTTGCCGCTGTCGGCGAGGTCCTTGCGGATCACGATGGGGCAGGGAGAGAGCGCAGCCGGATCTTGCGGATAATAGGACACGCCTGCGACGATCTTCACATCCATGTCGCGGGCGGCGGCATTGAACAGTGGCAGGCCGATATTGCCGAAGGCCGCATCCATCTGTCCACGCGCCATGAAGGCGACGACTTCCGACGCGCTCTGCACGATCTGCAGGTCCACATCGAGCCCTTCGGCCGCGAGATAGCCCTTTTCCTTGGCGAGAAAGAGTGGGCTGAAGCTCAGGCTCTTCAGATAGGCGGCGCGGATCTTCACTGGCTGCTGCGGCAGGGCCGGCGTGGCGGCAATACCTAGGGCAAGGGTGGTGGCAAGGGCGAAGCGGCGCAGCATGGATCCTCCACAAGCCGGAAAGTCAGCCCGTTCTAGGAGCAGTGCCGATGCGGCGCAATCAAGGGCTCAGGTGAGGCGCTTGCCGGCCCCATCCCGCACGTCGAATGAAATGCCCGAGGCCCGCGAAAAGGGCCGGTGTCTTGCGCTCAGTTTCCCGCTCTGCAGGTCGACGCCTGCCAGCGCATAGGCGGTGGAGAGCATGCGGGCTGCAGAACCGGTGTAAAGGCTCCACCCGCCACGCCCGTCGTGGCCGGCCCCATCATAGATATCTGCGGGCTGCTGGTTCGGCGCGAGGCCATAGGTCCACAGGGCCGTTCCTTCCATCTTGTCGAGCGGGGAGATCTTGCGCCAGCAGGCCATGGCCCGGTCCGCATGGGCCTGTGCGGCGCTCATGTCACCGCGCAGATGCGCCATGTCGCTGAGTTGCAGCCATGCATCCACGACCCATGTGGCGCCGTGGCTGTATTGCCCGCCATTCTCGCGCACGCCCGGTGGATAGTCGGCGATGCGACCGGGGTAGGGCATCGAGGTCTCGTCGAAAGGTGGCGTGAGCAGCAGGATGCGGTCGGGCTTTTCAAGCGCGGCAAGCCCTGCCTCCAGGGCTTTCAAGCCGCGATCATAGCTGACCGCACCTGACAGGATCGGCCATGCAGAGGTCATGACGCACACATTTGTGATGGCCAGTCCGTCGTCATCGAAGCCAAGGATGTAGTGGTCCTTCTGCCAGGCGCGGTCTGTGGCCGCAGCGAGCCTTTCAGCCGAGCTGCGCAATTCATCCGCGACATGCTCCTCGCCGCGTGCCTCCGCGACGGGGATGAAGTCGATGAGCACGCGATGCAGGAAGAAGGTCAGCCAGACGCTCTCACCCCTGCCATCGAGTCCTGCCGTGTCGATGCCATCGTTCCAGTCACCTGAGCCAAACAGCGCAAGGCCATGGGCCCCGAGCCGGTCGAGGGACCAGCCGATGCCACGCAGGCAATGGCCGTAGAGCGTGTCGTCATCGCGTGAGGGGCGCGGCGCGAGCAGGGCGCCAGCTTCGCCCGGCGGCACGGCAATGCCTTCGATATAGGGAATGCGCTCGTCAAGAATGGCTGCGTCACCCGTGGCGCGCAGATAATGGCAAAGCACATGCGGCAGCCACAGATGGGGATCCGTCGCCTTGGTGCGCAGGCCGATGCCGGTGCCGCCATGGTGTGCGGGATGCCACCACTTCAGCACGTCGCCTTCGGGGAACTGCTGGGCGGCGTGCAGCAGGATCTGCTGACGCACCAGCTTTGGCTCGTGGAAGACAAGCGGCATGACATCCTGCAGCTGGTCGCGATAGCCGATGCCGCCGCTGCGCTGGTTGGGGCCCACGCGGCCCCACAGGCGCGCGGACAGGATCTGGCTGGGCAGCCATGGGCTGACGAGCCTGTCGAAGCCGGCCTCCCCGCTGGCGATTCGCGGACCGCTCACCAGCTTGCTCCACCACGACTCGGTCTCAACGAGCAGAGACTGTGCCACGTCAACATCGCGCAGGCGCTGGGCGAGCGCACGCGCCTCGTCCGCATCGCTCCTCTGGCCGAGCGCGATGACGAAGCGCCGGGTTTCACCGCCAGCCAGCTCGACGTCGCCGGTAAAGCCCGCAATGCGCCGCTCATCGTCATGCACAGACAGGTCGGCAGCACCCGTTTCCATCATGGATGGATTGGCGAGATCACGATTGGGCTCGCCGATGAAGCGATTGCGCACGATCTCGATCTGTGGCGTCGGCAGGTTCGTCACGACAAAGGCGGTGCCCTTGACGAAGTGGTTGCGCGGATGACTGGCGAGCACCACATCGCCTTCCACGTCCACGTTCAGCAGACCGAGACTCTCGAAGGGACTCTCGTCGAGCGCCAGATCGAAATAGGCGCCAATCCGCAGGCGCCTTGTGGTCTCGCCTGGATTTCGAATGGTGAGCAGGCGCAGGTCAGCTGGCAGGTCGTGCGGCACGAACAAAGTCATCGACAGGTCGAGACCGGCAAACTGCTTGCCAAGCTCCGCCTTGCCCGGTGCAAAGACGGCGTGGACATTGTCACCATTGCGGATCGGGTCGGCACCCAGCGTCGTGGACAGGCCACTGTCGAGGTCGCGCACATAGACGACCTGTCCTTCAAGCACGCTGGCGGATGGATCGATGCTCCATGAGGTGACGCCGTTGTGGCGTGCGTTGCCGGCGAAGGAATAGACGCTTCCCCGGTTCGTCAGCATCAGGCCGTTGCCGAGCGGATTTGCGAGCACATGAGCCCATGGGCGCGGCGTGACCGGCGCCACCCGCATGGCCGATCCATCGGACGAGAAGCGGAACGGTGGTTCCTCACCCTCAGCCATTGGCGAGCGGATCTGCCTCTGCAGCGACATGAGCGCAGCAAGCCTGTCCTGCGGGATCGGCTGCACGGCGAGGCAGCGAGCTGCGGCACGGGTCGCTGTGGCCATGTCAGGGCTGTGGCCGGTGTAGAGCGTGATCTCGCAGCTTTCACTGGCCGTGAGCTCCATCTCGATGCGGAAGGCAGAGGC
>CAISZN010000446.1 GCA_903889985.1 uncultured Hyphomicrobiales bacterium
GCGAAGATCAATTCGGGGCTGCATCCACTAGTCAGGCGCATTGGCACGAGATTATGGCGGACGATCCAGAGGGCACCACGCAAGCAGCGGGCCAGACCGGCCTTGAGGCTCTGGCCGGCGCAGCCCGGAAGGCAGGCGGCGGACTGCCGCCGGTGCATCTGTGGAATCCGCCCCATTGCGGCGACATCGGGATGAAAATCGCCCGGGACGGGACCTGGTTCTATCAGGGCTCTCCCATCGGCCGCCCGGCGCTCGTGCGGCTGTTCTCGACCATCCTGAGGAAGGATCCCGACGGTCACGTTCTCGTGACTCCAGTCGAAAAGGTTTCGGTCGAGGTGGAGGATGCCCCCTTTCTCGCGGTCAGCCTCGCCACGCAGGGCGATGGACACGACCGCCGTCTGCGGTTCACCACCAATGTGGGCGATGAGGTCACAGCCGATACAGACCACCCTTTGCGCTTCGAGGCGGGAGCTTCCGACGGCCTCAAGCCCTACATTCTAATCCGAGGAGGTCTCTGGGCTCTGGCCACCCGGCCGGTTTTCTACGAACTCGTAGCCTTGGGCGAATGTCGGGTGGTCGCGGGAACCGAAATGTTCGGTGTCGCTTCCGCAGGACAGTTCTTTCCCATGAGCCGGGCCGACGCGCTAGAAAGTCTCTCGTGACCAGCTCGACCCACGACCACCCCTTCTCCGCGCAGGACATTCGCCGCCGCGCTCTGCTGCGGCTGAATGCCTCGCCTGCGGCCGAGCTGACCGGGCAGCCGGAGTGGGGTGACCATGTGCTCGCGCCTGATCTTCTGCCCACGAATGTCAGAATTGCTCGCCGGCCAGCGGCGGTCCTCGTCGGCATCGTGGCTCGAGACGAGGGCGCCACCGTGCTTCTGACCCAGCGCGCCTCTCATTTACGCCAGCATTCCGGCCAGATCGCCTTTCCTGGCGGCAAGATCGACGAGAGTGATGACTCGCCGGTGGCAGCAGCCCTACGCGAAGCACAGGAGGAAATCGGCCTCGATGCCAGGCACATCGAACCCATCGGCTTCCTCGACGATTACTTCACCGGCACCGGCTTTCGCGTCGTGCCCGTTGTGGCCATTGTATCCCCGCCCTTCGAGCTCAGCATCAACCGCGACGAGGTGGATGATGTCTTCGAAGTGCCGGTGGAATTTCTGATGGAACCTAAAAACCATCTGCTCCATGAGCGGGAGGCAGGCGGCGTGTCGCGACGTTTCTATGCGATGCCCTTTGGGGAGCGCTATATCTGGGGCGCGACAGCAGGCATGTTGCGTAATCTCTATGTGAGGCTCTACGGACCATGACCGCCTCCCTGCCCATCAAGGACGGCAGGCTCGTCGCAGCGAGCTTTTTCGATGATGAGCGCGTCGCTGCCGTGTTTCGCCTCTTTGATGGGGATGGCGAGGAAACCCGCATTGTCGGCGGCGCCGTTCGCAACGCGATCCTGTGCGCGCACGTCGACGAGATCGATTTCGCCACCACCGCCCTGCCGGACGAAGTCATCGGACGCGCCAAGAGGGCTGGCCTGCGCTGCATTCCCACCGGCATTGAACATGGCACGGTAACCGTGATGGTGGAGGGAACGCCCTTCGAGATCACCACCCTTCGCGAGGATATCGAAACAGATGGCCGTCGCGCGACGGTGCGCTTCGGCCGAAGCTTCGAGCAAGATGCACTGCGTCGTGACTTCACCATCAATGCACTGTCGCTGGATAGCTCGCGCCGGGTGCATGACTACACGAATGGCCTAGCCGACCTTGAAGCGCACCGCGTGCGCTTCATCGGGACCGCGGCCCAGCGCATCCGCGAGGATTACTTGCGCATCCTGCGCTTCTTCCGCTTTCACGCTGCCTATGGAACGGGCCCCATGGATGCGGAAGCTTTCAACGCGATCATCGCCGAGCGGAACGGGCTGGAGAGTCTTTCACGAGAACGGGTGCGTGCCGAATTGCTGAAGCTGCTCGTCACCACGCGTGCCGCTGACGTTGTGGGCGCCATGTCGGATGCGGGCATCCTGCAACCGATCCTCGGCGGCATCGCGCTGCCCGCGCGGCTCGCACGCGTCATCGAGCTGGAAGCTTGTCAAAATGCAACCCCCGATGCGGAGCTGCGCTGGATCGCGGCATTCGTCATGCTGCGCGAGGACGCGGAACGGCTTCGCGAGCGGTTGCGGCTTTCCAATGCCGAGACCCAGCGCGCACTGGAGGCGGCCGGCGCACTCGAACGGCTGCATGGCCGTGCATCGCCACCACCGCCAGGTGAGCTGCGGACCCTTCTGTTTGAGGCCCGCGAAAAGGGCTCGCAGGATGCCCTCTGTCTTGCTCATGCCGAAAGCACCGCGTCGGCAGAAGATGAAGCCTGGGCCCGGGCAGCCGCATTCCTGCGCGATACCCCGGCACCGGCTCTGCCTTTCCGAGGAGCAGACCTGATTGCACGCGGCATTCCGCCCGGTCAGGGCCTTGGGCGTACGCTCAAGACGTTGCAGGCACGCTGGATTCGGGCAGGATTTCCAAAAGAGCCGTCAGAACTTGCCCGGCTGCTGGACGAGACCCTGCGCGATCAGGACTGAGTCAAAAGACTCCACGGCAGGCCATTGTCGCGCTAGATTGGATCCGTCACCAGCCGGAGTCTCCCATGGCAGTGGGACGCAGAACACCCCGTGATCTCGCGCAGGCGCTCTCAGAGCGCGGTCGCCGACATACGCGTGCGAGTCAGACCCAGACCGGGGTCTGGCGTCGGGAGACCTTCACCCTCCCACGGCCTGAAGCCCGCCAGATGGCGCGGGATTGGTTCAGTCGCTATCCCAAGGCGGCCTACATGACCGAGATCGAGGCGTGGCGGGAACTCGAGGGCGACCGGATCGAATTCACCATGCGCCGCCTGCCCACCGCCGACTGATCAGCGCCGGTTGGCCAGCTGGTCATCGCGTTTCAGGATTGAGGAAATCGGGTCGGGGTCATAGACACCGTCGTCCCGGATCGTGCCGCGCCTTGGGCTCGTGCCGGAAACCGCAGGCGGCCGTGGGGCATTCGGCATGAGGGCCATGGGAGCGCCAACCGGAGCAGGAGGCGTCATGCCCTGTGGGCGAGCCTGCGGATAGGATTGCGGCACGGAAGAATAGCCCGACATGGGGGCAAGTGGCGCAGCGGCAAGCGGAGCGGCTGGCCGGTTGCCCTGATAGGCAGGAGGCGCAGCAAGATCGAGCGCGCTCGCATAGGTCGTGCGCGCCGCTGCAGTCTGCCCGGCCTGCGCCACGTCGATGTCATCGTCGATGTCCGGTGCGTCAGGCAGGCCGTCGCTCGGGCCAGGTGCCCGCTGCAGCTGCGGCTTTGGCAGGGGCTTGCAGATGCGGCGCGGGCCGGTCGAGGTGCGGCCGTGGTTGGCGAGATCCAGATGGATGTGGTTGTAGTGGAACTGGTCGGAGCCTGGCGCGAGCACAGTCGTGAAGATGTTGCAGGCGCCCGCCTGAACCTCTCGCAGGAAGGCCTGTTCCTGATCCGTGCCACGTGTCCAGGCCTTCACGATCTTGATCTCGCGGCCATCGGCCAGACGAAAGCCACCGACATCCATCGCGTTGCCGAAGGAATGTTCCGACAGGCTCGCGCCGCGAATATTGTCGATCGGGCGGCAGCTGTAGGAGCCCATGGAATCCACTTGTGCGACCGGCTGGCCAAAGCGCGCCATGGCGATGGGCTGCACGACCTCCAGCACCCACTGGTCCATGGCTGCCGTCAGCGGGCAGCCAATTGTCTGGGTCGCATTGAGCGACACGGTGCCACCCGCGAGGGCCGTCACCTTGAAAGGCTTTTCGAGGCCGCAGATGCCGGGGCCATCTATGCTCGCAGCCGGCTGTGTGTAGGCGGTTGCGCGCACGAGGTTCTGTGCGAGGCAAGCCTGTTCCGCCTGGCCACGCCAGGCCGGCCGCTGCGGGCGCTGGAACAAGCCGCACCCCGACAGCAGGATTGAAAGGGCCGCCACTGCGACCAAAGGCCTTACGCCACGCGCCATTCAAAACGAATGACGAGAAGCGGTTAACCGGCCCTCAAGCTTTACGGTTAACCAAAGGTGACTTGAGAAATTTCACGGTCCGAAGACGACTGCACCCAAAATGCGGCCGGGCATCAGGGTGAAGGCGCCTGCGATCGCGAGGCTCACCGCATTGATGATCATGGCCCTCGCATGGCCTCGGCGATCGCCGCGCCAGATCGCCCGGATTGCCAGCGGCACATTGATGATCGTGACAACCGAGAGGATGTGGATCCAGCTGTAATGACCCGGCGTGAGGCCGGTGATCCAGAAGGATGATACCGCGGTGATCATGATGGCCAGGGCGAAACTCCGCCCCAGCCACACATGGGCCGGTGTGCCCTTCGCAAGGAAGGCCACACCGATGGCGCTCAGGAGCGCGATGATCGCCGCAGCCGCGTGGAACTGCACGGTTGGGCTGGCGGCGATAAAAGGCGCCAGGCTCACGCCTGAGGCCCCGGGACACTCGCGTCTCCAGCCGGGCGATTGCGCCGGGCATTCATGAAGCGCTCGAATTCCTCGCGATCACGAGCACGACGCAACTGGTCGATGTGATCGGCGAAGTCCCGCTCGGCATCCTCGAGCTTGCGGCGTTCTTCTTCAAGGCGGGCGAGCTCAGCGGACCGCCACTCATCAAAGGCTGAGTTCCCGGTCGGGCGCATACCACCGCCAAAACCGCCGGACGACCAGCCACGACCCCACTGGCGGGCATCGCGGGTGGCTTCGTTGCGCCAGCCACGGCAGGCACTGCGTGCAATATCCGCCTTTTCCTGCGCGAAGGTGGCAAGATCGCCCTGGTAGCCGCTCTTACGCTGCCAGAACTTGAGCCCAAGAATGGCAAGCCCGATCGGCCAGAAGACGACAAAGCCTGTGATCATGGCCGCGAGTTCGAGGGGCCGCCAATGGTGGGATCGTCCGCAGCGGCCCTGCCGCCAATAGACGCCCTCTCCGGCTGGGCCCCAGCCGGGATGTTCCTGCGACGCGTGGCCCGATGAGGAGTTCATGGAAATCTCCGTTGACCCAAGCGGCCAGTACGACCGCAATGTAAATGTTATGAACATTTACATTTGATGTCGAGGGGGGAGGACCAAAAATATTCTTCAACCGAGAAGCCGGTTCAGCGGGTCACTGATTTCTCGTTGAGACCACGCCGGATCGTCATTTCGATGATGCTGCCGATGGTCTGGTCGAGGATTACGGCAGGATCGCAGCCCTTGGCCGCATCCAGATGGCCGGACAGAGCCAGCATTGCCACCCCATGGGAGGTGCCCCAGATCTGGAAGGCCAGGTCCTTGGAAAGGCTTTCCGGCGCTCCAAACTGCCGCAACACCGCGATGGCCGCTTGCCGCAGGATGTCCAGCGCCCGATCAGCGGCCTGCCCGGACGCCTCGGTGGAGAGGGTTGCCACATTGCCAAACATGGCGGTGTAGAGACCGGGCTCCTCCCGGGCGAAGGCCAGATAGGCCGGCCCCATGCGCCGAAATGCCGTCATCGAATCTGGACGCCCGGCATCCCAGGCTGCTTCGAGCCGCGAGGCAAAGAGCTCGAACCCGCGACGGGCCAGCTCGGCCACCAGGGCATTGCGATCGGCAAAATGGCGGTAGGGCGCGGCACCGGTCACGCCGACGAGCTTGGCGGCCTCCGCGAGTGTGAAGCCCGCAGGCCCACGCTCCGCCATCAGGGAGCGGGCTGCCTCGATCAGTGCATCCTTCAGCCGGCCGTGATGATAGCCACGACGCTCGGTGCCACCAAAGAAGCTATGGCCAAAGGGTTTCTTGGGGTCCATGGAGGTCCTGTCTGAACGATCCGCAGACTATCGCCTCGGCTTCCGGGAAGCGAGCCTGACTGGCAGACGATCACCTGCCCATTCTGTGTTCACGCATTATTGCATGCCAGTTCTGCAAATTGAACATGGCTCCCCTTTCAACTGACCACCAACCATCCCCATATAGGTGTGGCCGCAGTTGGCGGCTTATCTCGAGGACCATCATGTCCATCACCACAGAGTCTTCCCGCAAGGGTCTCGTTGCCATCGGCCTGGCGGCGGTTCTGGCGCTGGCTCCCGCCGTCGCAGAGGCCAAGGCCGGAAGCGGCGCGAGTTTCGGCAGCCGGGGCGCGCGCACCTTTTCAGCACCGCCGGTGACGAATACGGCGCCGCGGACCGCTAGCCCCTTTGAGCGCAGCGCAGCCCCTCAGCCCACCACCGGCCTCAACCGCCCGGCAACTCCGACCCCGGTTCCTCAGACCGGCTTCTTCGGCTCGACGTTCGGCCGGGGGCTGCTCGGCGGCCTGCTGGGTGCTGGCCTCATCGGCATGTTCATGGGGAACGGCTTCATGGGCGGACTTGGCGGCCTGATGTCCATGTTCGGTCTTTTGCTGCAGGTTGCCCTGATCGGCTTCCTCGCCCTGCTCGCCTTCCGATGGTTCACCAATCGCAACCAGCCCCAGCCTGCCATGGCCGGGATTGGTTCGCCGCGCTCGATCTTCGGGGGCCCCGAGCCGCAACCGCGGCCAGCTGGCTTTGGGCTTGCTGGCGGTGCGCCTGTGCAGACGCGACCACTCACGCTACAGGATGCGGACTTCAGAAGCTTCGAGCGCCTGCTCGGCGACGTCCAGGCTGCCTATAGCGACGAGGATGTCACCCGCCTGCGCCGCATCGCGACGGAGGAAATGGTCGGCTACTTCTCGAATGATTTCGAAGAAAACCGCCGCAAGGGCCTGTTCTCGAAATCGAGCGGCACGCAACTTCTGCAGGGCGACCTGTCAGAGGCCTGGAGCGAGGGCAGCGACGATTACGCCACGGTCGCCATGCGCTTCTCCATTGTCGACGTCATGACCGACCGCAATACCGGCCACGTTGTCTCAGGCGACCCGACGAAGCCCATCGAATGCACGGAGATCTGGACCTTCTGCCGCTCCAGCGGAAGCGACCAGTCAGGATGGAAGCTCTCGGCGATCCAGCAGACGCAGTAGGGCTGCCAGCACACCATCGCATCAACGCCCGGCCTCGTGCCGGGCGTTTTCATCTTCATTCGACGTCAGGTGTGCGCCAACCCAGATGCTGGCCACCATCGACCGCGATCATCTGGCCCGTCACGCCGCGCGCATGCACCAGATAGACAACCGCATCGGCAATCTCACCGGGATCGATGGGCCGGCGAAGCAGGATGTTCTCCGCTTCGTGCGAAAAATCTTCGGGCCGCTGCATGTGGTTGGCGAGTGTCGGCCCTGGCCCCACACCATTGACACGCAGGCGTGGTGCAAAGGCCTGAGCCATGGTCCGCGTCGCTGTCCAGAGAGCTGACTTCGACAGGGTATAGGTGAAGAACTGCGGGTTGGGCCGCAGCACGCGCTGGTCGATGATGTTGATGATGACGCCCTCGGCACCATCCGCGACCTGCGCAGCAAAATCAGCCGCGAGTTGGAGTGGCGCGCGCAGGTTGACGGCCATGTGCCGCTCAAAGAGAGCAAGATCAAAAGGCGCCGCGGCATCCGGTTCAAATACCGAAGCATTGTTGACGAGAACCTGGAGAGTGCCGAGCGCAGCACCCGCATCACGAACTAGACGGGAGACGTCACCTGCATCGGCGAGATCACAGCCGAGTACCACCGCCCTGCCCCCGCCAGCAGCAATTTCGGCAGCAACAATTTCCGCCTCGGCGCTGGAGCGACGGCTCGTGTGGAGCGCAACCGGAAAGCCCTCACGCGCCAGACGAAGTGCAATCGAACGCCCGATGCGCCGGGAAGCCCCTGTCACCAGCGCTGCGCCGCGCGGCCTTATCCCATGGCTCATGATGCGAATCCTTTGGTCACGCTCTTATCTGTCTTTCACGCTTCCGGGTTCAAGAGTGGCGACCTGAACACAAACATGCCCCATTCCTTGCCACGCTCGCGCCACAGTTAAACACATGATTAACCGCGATAATCATGCTTAATCTCGAAGTCACCGCCGGAAATATAGAGATATCACCGAGATTATAAAATTATTAACCCTGATATTCTGCCAATATTTCACCTCAATTGCGAGCCGAATTCTCGCCATAAGTGCCGACTATGTTTCGCTTCGATCACGACGTTACGCAGCGTCGGATGAAATTCAGTAGCGGGACCTTTGGTCTGGTCCCAAGTAAGGAGCAAAGCAATGAAGCGCATTCTGTTCGCGACGGCCGCGATCGCCGCCCTTGGCGCCGCTCAGGCGGCGAACGCCGCCGACCTGCCTCGCCGCACCAGCGCGGCGGCACCGGCCCCCTATGCCGCCACCCTTCCGGTCTTCACCTGGACGGGCGCCTATGCGGGCTTGAACTTCGGCTATGGCTTCGGCAGCTTCAGCAACACCTTCGGCAAGGCCAACGGCGGCCTGATCGGCGGCACGCTCGGCTACAACTACCAGGTCGGTCAGGCCGTGTTCGGTGTTGAAGGCGACTATGGCTACAACGGCGCCAAGAACAGCAATGCGCTGGCTGGTCGCGGCCTCGGCACGGCCGCTGCCCTGACCAATGGCAAGATCAGCGACATGCTGACCGCCCGCGTCCGCGCTGGCTATGCAGTCGACCACGCCCTGCTCTTCGTCACTGGCGGCTATGCCGGCGCGACGGTGAAGACCAGTGTCGTCGATCCCAGCATCCCGGCCTCCTTTGCCAACAGCAGCTGGCGCAATGGCTATGCGCTCGGTGGCGGCCTCGAATATGCCTTCACGCAGAATGTCTCGGCCAAGGCCGAATACATCTACACGAGCTTCTCGAACAAGACCGCGCTCGCGGCTCCTTGGACGACCAATGTCGGCGAGCACCAGAGCCTCGTTCGCGGCGGCGTGAACTACCGCTTCTGATCCTGGCATCCAAACTCAACAATCCGGCCCGGTGGCGAAAGCTGCCGGGCTTTTCTTTTCCGATGTCGCCCGTTGCGGTGCCGTGCGGCCTCGTGCATCTTCCTTGCAAATCAAAGGGAGGATCGCATGAAGGGCCTGATGGCCGCTGTCGTCGCAATCTGTGCCTTCATCGCGCCGGCGCATGCACAGGATGCTGACTTCTATCGTGGCAAGACTCTGAATTTTTATGTCGGCTATGAGGTCGGCGGCGCCTATGACCTTTATGCGCGCACCATCGGCAAATTTCTCGGCAGGCATATTCCTGGCAACCCGCAGGTCGTCCTGTCAAACATGCCAGGCGCCAGCACGATGGTGCTCGGCAACTTTCTGGCCCGCGTTGCGCCGCGCGATGGCACAGCGATCGGCGCCGTGAATTCAGCGCTGATCTTCGACCCGCTCTTTGCTGGCCCGGCATCCAAGGCCCAGTTCAAGGGCCCCGAGATGACCATGATCTCCAATGCGATGAGTGCAGCGGCAGTGCTCTTTGCCTGGAAGACAAGCGGCGTCGAGACGCTCGAAGACCTGAAGTCGAAGGACCTGCTCATTGGCGCCATGACCAAGACCGGCGACACCTACGTCCTGCCGGCGGCGCTGAAGCGCATCCTGTCCCTCGACAGGTTGCGTATCGTCACCGGATATCCCGGCACGCGTGAGGCAGTCCTCGCGCTGGAGCGCGGCGAGATCATGGGACGTGTGTGGGATATGGAGGGCATCCGCTCGACAAGGCCACAATGGCTGCAGGATGCCTCCATACGCCTCATCGCCCAGCTCGCTCCGCAGAAGAGCCCGGAGGTCCCGGCATCGGTTCCGCTTGCGCGCGACTACATCCAGAATGAGGAGGACCGCAAGGCGCTCGACGTGATCTCCATGACCACCCTCATAGCGAGGCCCTATATCGCCCCGCCCGGACTGCCAGCCGAGCGCGTCGAAATCCTGCGCAGGGCCTTCATGGCAACCTTCGCCGATCCGGATTTTCTCGACGCCATGCAAAAGGCACAGGCCAACGTCACGCCGATGGATGGCGCAGCCATGCAGAAGGCTGTTCAGGACGCCTATGGTCTGCCGGAGAAGACGATCCAGCGCATCCGCGACATTCTGGCCGAATAGAGGAGCTTGGCTCGGCTGCTGAACAGGGGCTAAAGTCGGCGAAAATCAAGACGAACCATCCAGGAGGAACGTGTGTCCCGCAATCTCAAGGTAGCAATCATCGGCGCCGGCATGGGCGGCCTCTCGGCAGCGAGCGCCCTGCGCCAGCGCGGCATCGAGGTGCATGTCTATGAACGTGCCATGATGCTGGGCGAGGTCGGTGCAGGCCTTCAACTCGGGCCCAACAGCTACCGCGTTTTCCGCGCGCTGGGCCTTGAGGAGACCTTCCGGCAGAATGCCTTCGAGCCAATCAACAATGTCTCGCTCAAATGGGACGACGCGAGCGTGCGTTTCCGTGAGCCCATGCGTGGCCCCATGATCGAGCGCTTTGGCGCACCCTATATGACTGCCCATCGTGGCGACCTGCATCGCATCCTGCGCGAGACCCTCCCGGAAGACACCTTCCATCTCGGCAAGATCTGCACGGGAGCAGAGAACCATGGCGAGGCCGCCGTGGCGCATTTCGCCGACGGCACCTCTGTCGAGGCGGATGTGATCATCGGCGCCGACGGTATCCGCTCGGCCATTCGTGCACAGCATTTTGGCGCGGACAAGCCGCGTTGGACCGAGCAGATGGCCTGGCGCTGCATCGTCCCCGTGGACTGCGTGCCGAAGGCCTTTGGCCCCAACAAGACGACGAGCATTGCACGCAACGAATATTTCGGCTGGCTCGGACCGGATGGCCACGTGATTTGCTATCCGATCGGCAATGGCGACATGCTCAACATCTTCGCCGGCCATGTCTCCATCGACTGGGTGGAGGAATCCTGGTCGGCGGCGAGCACGAAGGAAGAGCTGATCGCAGGCTATGCGGGCTGGAACGAAGCCCTGCTCGAGATCTATTCCAACGTCACCCATGTGTTCAAATGGGGCATCTTCGACCGCGATCCCGTGCCGGAATGGCAGACCGGACGCATCTGCCTGCTGGGTGATGCGGCGCACCCCACCATGCCGACGCTGGCGCAGGGCGCCAACATGGCCATCGAGGACGGCTGGGTACTTGGCCACTGCCTCGACAACAGCCGCGATGACCCGGGTGCGGGCCTGCGTGCTTTCGTGCGCCAGCGCCAGCCGCGCACCGCCCGCGTGACGCTGACCTCGCGCCAGCAGTTCGCCAACAACCGGATGGTCCCGCCGCCGCCGCCCATCGATCGCAGCTGGATCTTCGATTACGACGTGACAACAGAGGCGGCTTGAAACTCACTTCTCCGGGCGCGTGGCCTCATAGGAGGGCACGCGCCGGGCAAAGTCGTCGAGCCAGGTGACAAGCTTTGGATTGGCTGCACGCCAGTCGCGGGTCAGCCGGACATCGACAAAGCCAAGGGCGCAGGCCAGAGCGATATGCCCCACATGCAGCGGTGCGTCATCGAGCAGGGTCTGCGCAAAGGCGATGCCCTGATCCACCTTCTTGCGCTGATGGTCGAGCCAGCGCTGCGAGGCCTGATGCGGCTCGCGATAGCGTGATTCATATCCAATCAGCACGGCCGCTTCGAGAATGCCATCAGCCAGCGCCTGCAACGTGAGGGCCTTCATGCGCGGGTCGAAATCGCTCGGGATGATGCGCCCGCCGCCTGCCATGATGTCCACCATTTCGAGCAGCACCGGACTGTCGAACACAATGCTGCCATCCTCAAGAATGGCTGTGGGAACCTTGTTCAAAGGGTTTTTCGCCCGCATCACGTCATGAGCGTCTTCTTCCTGCGGCACGAAGCGGATGCGATTGGCAAGACCGAGATGATCGACGGCAATTCGCACCTTGCGAACGAAGGGCGAGGTGACAGACAGGCGAATGAGAATCATGGGGGGCCTCCCGATAGGATTTGCCCCATCATCCGTGCCACACCCTCGCATGGCAATGTCAGGGCAACTTCTGGGAGGCCGGAGAGCGCCGGAACGAGGACCGATCAGAAATCCGTCAGCCGCTCAACACGCCAGCCTGCACCAGTGTCGCGTGACAGCTTGCCCGTGAGCCAGGGCAGAAGAACCCTAGCTTCCTCTTCCAGCACATAGGGCGGATTGATGACGAGCAATCCGGTGCCTGACAGTGGCCCTTCTGCAAAGGGATCAGCCACACTCAGTTCGAGGCACAGCACGCGCGCGATGCCTGCGGCGACGATCCGTTCTGCAAAACGCTCCGCACCCCGATCCTTGATCGGATACCAGACAACATAGGTTCCGCCTGACCATTTGGCGTGGGCCTGCTGGAGCGTTCTGGCGACACGGTCGAATTCGTCGCGCTCTTCGAAGGGCGGATCGATGAGCACAAGCCCGCGCCGCTCGGGCGGAGGCACGAAAGCATTGAGGCCTGTGTAGCCATCGATCTCGATGACTTTCACGCGCCTGTCGCGACCAACGGCCTGATCCAGCAGGGCGTGGTCTTGTGGATGCAACTCGCAACAGATGATGCGATCCTGCCGGCGCAGCAGCTTCTGCGCAATGAGCGGCGAGCCCGGATAATGGCTCAGAACCTCACCCTCATTAAGACCCACAATATCCAGATAGGGCTGCATCAGTTCGCGCACATCTGACGGCATATGCTGCGGATCAATGCGCCCAACGCCGTCGCGCCATTCCCCCGTGCGGCACGATTCATCGCCAGCAAGGTCGTAGCGCCCAATGCCCGCATGAGTATCGATGTAGCGAAGAGCTGCATCCTTGCGCGTCAGATAGACGAGCATGCGTGTCAGCAGCACGTGCTTGAACACATCGGCAAAGTTACCCGCATGGAAGGCGTGGCGATAGTTCACGTCAGCCTCGCCCGCCTTGTCTCACAGGATGGGTGGCACGGAGATGTCACGCGAGCGGCAGGTGTCGCGCACCACTTCCGGACAGGGCCTGAAGTCGCGCAGATCCTTCGAGATGCAGATGCGCACCTCCTGCAGCACCCCACGGGTGCAGCCCACAGCCATCATGCCGGGCCGCAGACGCGGATTGGCGGCCTCAAAGGCACGGGTGATGTCGGCAGGTGCCTGACGGATGTCAGTTTCGACACGCTTGAAATCATCCGGGATGTGCACCTGCTCGAAAGCCGCGCGCACATCGGCAAAATATTCGGTCGGCGCCTTTCCTGAACAGGTGCCGTGCTTGCGCCACTCGTAGCGCGCGAGCCCTTCATCCGGGAACAGTCC
>CAISZN010000447.1 GCA_903889985.1 uncultured Hyphomicrobiales bacterium
ATCCATGGACGGGGTCAAATGACAGGCGCGGCAGCGCGCCCTTGGCAGGTTCGATCAGATGGCGGCGATGACCGCGATCTCGACCTTGTAGTCAGGTGCTGCCAGCTTGGCTTCGACGGTGGCGCGTGCAGGCGTATTGCCCTGCGGCACCCAGGTGTCCCACACCGAGTTCATCTCGGGGAAGGTGCCGATGTCCGACAGCCAGATGTTCACGGACAGCATCTTGGTCTTGTCGGTGCCGGCGGCGGCGAGCAGGCCGTCGATGATCGACACGATCTCGCGCGTCTGTTCGGCAACGCTGGCGCCCTTCGCCTTGTCGGCGACCTGACCGGCCAGATAGACCGTATTGCCATGGACGACGGCCTTGCTCATGCGCGGGCCGGGTTCGATGCGACGGATGCTCATTCAACCAACCTTTCGTTATTCGGCTCAGGCCGCCGGGAATCCGGGGATCTTGCCGAGGAAGTCACGCTTGCCGACCTCGAAGCCGCGATGGCGCAGGATGTCGTAGGCCGTGGTGAGGTGGAAATAGAAGTTCGGGAAAGCGAAGTGCAGCATATAGTTGTCACCGCGCATGGTGACCGAGCGCGGCCCCATCGGGAAGCTGACATCCTTCGAAGCACCCGCGTCGATCTGGGCCTCGGTTACGCCCTGCACGGAGGCAAGCGCCTTGGCGACACGCTCCTTGAGCTGCTCGAGGGTGGTCTCGTCACGCGGCGGGATGGCATATTCGCCGCCCGCCACACGCACGCAGGATCCTGCCGCATGGTCGCACACAGCCTGCACCTGGCGGGCGAAGGGGAACATGTCGGGATAGAGGCGGTCGTTCAGGATCGTGGCCTGTTCGAGCTTGCGCGCGGCAACTTGCGCAATCGTCTTGTCGAGGATGGTCTGCATGCTGCTGAGCAGCTGCACATAAACAGGCACGGATGCGGAATAGAGCGACATGATCCCTCCCGGGGAGTTCTGGATAGCGGACGAAGTGATAGTGCAGGGCCGTGCGCGCATCAAGGCGCGACGGCGGTGGTCCCGTTCAAAGGATTGTCGGGATCCCAGCCGTAGTTCATCGTCTCGAAGCGCATGGAGCGTGCATCGAAGAGCAACAGGCGCCCCACGAGCCCCTCGCCAAAGCCGGTGATCTCCCGCACCACCTCGAGCGCCATCATGGCGCCGACGACGCCGGTGAGCGCTCCCAGCACGCCAGCCTCCGAGCAGGCGGGCACGGTGCCGGCTGGCGGCGCTTCCGGGAAGATGCAGCGATAGGTCGGGTTGGGCTTTCCATCGGGCCCATTCTCGAAAGGGCGCAGGGTCGTCAGCGAGGCATCGAAAGCGCCCACAGCCCCGGTGATCAGGGGCTTTGCTTCATGGAAGCAGGCATCGGACACGGCATAGCGGGTTGCAAAATTGTCCGACCCATCAGCAACGATGTCATAGCTTCGTATGAGGTCCCGGGCGTTTTCTTCGCTCAACCGGGTTACATGGGCCTCGACCTGCACATGCGGGTTCAGCCGCGCCACGGCGTCGCGGGCACTTTCGAGTTTCAGCCGGTCAATGTCTGGCGTCCCATGGATCGTCTGCCGCTGCAGGTTCGACAGGGAGACCCGGTCGTCATCGACGATGCCAATCGTGCCGATGCCCGCCGCCGCCGCATATTGGATGAGCGGCGAGCCGAGGCCGCCAGCCCCGATCACCAGCAGGCGGGCCGTCTTGAGCTTCTGCTGGCCGGGCCCGCCAACCCCGTGCAG
>CAISZN010000448.1 GCA_903889985.1 uncultured Hyphomicrobiales bacterium
CCTTCCTTCAAAAGCCAATGCCCCGGATCCTCATAGGCGGGAATGACATATTCGCCGCCGACGCCAAGCCGTTCCGCCACCTGCTCCGCGAGCAGCTGCGCATCTTCGGTCGTTGCCTTGTTGGGGCCTTCGACGCGCGAGATGAGTGCCGGATCGTTCCAGATCGCCTTGCCATCGCGGCGCCAGTAGAGCGCGAAGGCCCAGCGCGGCAGGCTCTCGCCGGGATACCATTTGCCCTGTCCGTAATGCAGGAAGCCACCGGGCGCGAAGCGGTCGCGCAGGCGCCGGATCAGCTCATCGGCGCGCGCGCGCTTTGTGGGGCCGACCGCAGCCGTGTTCCACTCTTCGCCTTCGAAATCATCGATGGAAATGAAGGTCGGCTCGCCGCCCATGGTGAGGCGCACGTCATTGGCGATGAGATCCTTGTCGATATGCTCGCCCAGCGCATCCAGCGCGGCCCAGGCCTCATCGGAGAATGGCTTCGTGACGCGCGGTTCCTCGCGGATGCGCTCCACATGCATCTCGAAGTGGAATTCCACTTCCGCCGGATCGACCGCACCGGAAATAGGCGCTGCCGACTTGTAGTGTGGCGTGGCGCAGAGCGGGATATGACCCTCTCCGCACAGGAGGCCCGAGGTCGCGTCCATGCCGATCCAGCCGGCGCCGGGAATATAGACTTCGGCCCAGGCATGCAGGTCGGTGAAATCGTGATCGGTGCCCTTGGGGCCATCGACAGGGTCCACATCGGCGCGAAGTTGAATCAGGTAGCCCGAGACGAAACGCGCTGCCAGACCCATGTGGCGCAGCATCTGGACAAGCAGCCAGGCGCTGTCGCGGCAGGAGCCCGAGCGCAGCGTCAGGGTTTCTTCCGGTGCCTGGACGCCGGGCTCCAAGCGGATCACATAGCGGATCGCCTGCTGCAGGCGAATGTTGATATCGACGAGGAAGTCGATGCTCCGCATGGATTTCTTCGGCAGCGTTGCGATGAATTCCTTGAGCTTCGGCCCCAGGGGCTCAGCCTCGAGATAGGCCGCAAGCTCGACCTTGAGTTCATCCGTATATTTGAACGGGAATTCTTCAGCATAGGGCTCGACGAAGAAGTCGAAGGGGTTGATCACAGCCATCTCGGCCGTGACATCCACCTCGATCTTGAATTCCTCGGCTTTCTCCGGAAAGACAAAGCGGGCCAGCCAATTTCCGTGCGGGTCCTGCTGCCAGTTGATGAAGTGGTTCGACGGCGTCACCTTGAGCGAATAGCTCGGTATCTTGGTGCGGCAATGGGGGGCAGGGCGTAGGCGTATGACCTGTGGCCCGATATTCACCAGACGGTCGTACTTGTAGTGAGTGACGTGATGCAGAGCGACGAGGATCGACAAGGTCGGACCTTCCAGACGGCTGAAACGATTGGAGTTGTCACAGCCACCCTCGTCAGTGTCAATGAAAGCCGCGATGAATATCCGGGATGTGTCTGAAATATAATCCAAATGATAGAAGGCTGGCCCTGATTGCCTATAAATTAGGCAAAAGCTTTCCGGGAGTTTCGAAATGAATGGTGTGGTCGTCGCCGTGAGCAGAAGTGGCGCGCATACGATTGTGAAGCGCAATGAATTTTCGATCCGCCTGCGAACCGGGCTCGGCGTTGACGGCGATGTGCATCAGGGCGTGACGGTGAAGCATCGCTATCACATGTCCAAGGACCCGACGCAGCCCAACCTCCGTCAGGTGCATCTCATTCACGAGGAGCTGCACGATGAACTGCGCGGAAATGGATTTGACGTGCATCCCGGTCAGATGGGCGAGAATGTCACCACGCGCGGCGTTGACATTCTCGGCCTGCCGCGCGGCACCAAGCTGCATCTTGGCGAGAGCGCCGTGATCGAGATCACGGGCCTGCGCAGCCCGTGCTCCCTGCTGGACAAGATCCAGCAGGGTCTCATGGCGGCAACCCTCGATGTGGCGCCCGACGGTAGCAAGATCCGCAAGTCGGGCGTGATGGCTGTGGTGCTGGCTGATGGTGATGTGCGGGCAGGAGATGCCATCAGGGTGGAGTTGCCGCCACTGCCCCATGTGAAGCTCGAGAAGGTTTGATCTTAACCCTTCCCCTTGCGGGGAGGTTCGAAAATGCAAAGCAATTTTGGGGTGGAGGTAGCGCGCGGTCAGCGCGCGTGAAACTCACTATGTGGCTTCAACCACGACCGAGAAGAAATCGCAGCGTCACCCCACCCCGTCGCGCTACGCGCGCCGACCCTCCCCATCAAGGGGAGGGTGAGTTCACCCGTCACAGCAGCGGCATGACTTCGCGCGCAAAAGTCTCCAGACCCTCCATCGTCGGATGAAACTGCAGCATGACGCAGGTGATCCCGATCTCTTCATACCGCTTGATGCGCTTCGCTATTCGGTGTGGCGAACCGACCAGGCCCGCGCCAAGCGCACGCGCAGCCACGTTGGAGCCCGATTGGCGCTCAAGCTCAGCGGCCATCTCCTCAGCGCCAGCGTCAGTGGGCGCACAGAGTACCTGTGTGCTGATGCCAAATCCAAGCTCGCGTCCATGTTCCGCCGCGCGCCTTCTCAGATCGGCAATATCCTCGGCGACCTTCACCACATTGGTCTCGTAGTTGGCGAGGCCGGGTGGGTGCGACACGAAATAGAGATCGCATTCACGCGCTATAATGCCCTTACCCTTGTCGCCATTGGCTGCGGCATAAAGCGGCAGCGGTTGGCGCAGGGAACGCTGTGCCATCTGGCCCTGCTCGACGTTGTAAAACTCACCGGCGAAGTCGAACCGCTCCCCGCTCCACATCTGCTTCATGACCGTGATGTATTCCTGCATGCGGTCATAGCGGCGGGACTGGTCCTCCAGCCAGGCGCGGTTGCCATAGAGATTGAATTCTTCCGGCCTGTTGCCCGGCACGAGGTTGACCACGCAGCGTCCGCCGCTCAGGCGATCCAGTGATGTCGCCATCTTGGCCATGGCCTGCGGTGGGATGATGCCCGGATGGGCAGCCGTCATGATCTGGATTTTCGACGTCAGTGCCGCCAGTGCCGAGGACGTCACCCAGGCAGCGAGGTCACGCGCGATGAAGCGTTCTGCAATGAGCGTGATGTCAAACCCAAGCTGC
>CAISZN010000449.1 GCA_903889985.1 uncultured Hyphomicrobiales bacterium
AGGCCATGAAGTTTGCTAAATAGTCAAGCCAGCAAATTCCAAGATAACGCGTGAACGAGCGTGTTACGTTGGGAGGCCTTCAATAGGTTTCAATATTGCCAGCAATCGTAGCCGGACACGATGGCGCTCTTGAAGAGTTCCTTCATTGATCGCAGCCTGTAATGACCGCGTGGATGTCACCGTCGGGCTCACTTTTCAGGTTGGCGTCTCACTCAGCATATCGACAACAGCGTCTACGCTGGCATGTCATGATCACTGACTATCATGACCAAACCTTGCTCGAGGCCTGTGAATGTCGAATTACGGCGTCCTGTACAATCTGAATGTAATTTGAAATTGACAACATGCGTTTGAGGGGCAAATGACGAACGGCCTGTGTTGATTGAAAGCGTTTTCTTCGAATAGGGCCCAAGCCGTTCACTTTGAATCAGTGGCACTGCATGGAAAATGATGATCACTCGTATACCTTTCTAAGCCATCCATCGCATTCGCAGCTCGCGCTCCGATCTGATGCTTGCGATTGTCATGAAGCTGCCCTTGTCAGGTCAGGAATGGGAAAGGCATATCTTGCGCAGCCAGGCCTGCGGGCCGAAAGCAATCGGGATCTTCGCAGCGCTTTCATCGAAAGCATGCGTGATGCCGCTTATGTGGCAGAAAAGCAAAAGCAGAAACTCCACTCACGGACTGTCGCCGGGAATGACATATTAAAATGAGTGGAGGATGTGGCGGCAACGAATCCTGAAAGCAGTCTAAAAGTCCAAGCGGCTCTTGAAGTAAATCCATATAACCAATGTGAGGCCTGATGAAATCGAAAGAAATTCTCTGCATCGCAGCAATCGCATTGGCCCCCCATATTGCTGATGCGCAATCGATTGATGAGCTTTATCTCGCGGGAAAGAGCGAAGGTCTTGTCACCTGGTATTCGGTGATTCTCGGCGATGAGGCAGCGCGTCCGCTCGCGCGAGCCTTTGAGGCCCGCTATCCGGGCATTGCGGTGGACTACCAACGGGGCAACACACAAGCGAATGCCAGCAAGATCATCGAAGAGGCAAAGGCAGGTAGACCCAAGGGAGATGTCTTCGATGGTTCGACGACAGTCGTGCCGCTCCTCGAGGCGGGCCTGGTGGAGCCTTGGATGCCGCCGAGCGCGTTAACTATTCCCGAGCGCTATCGAGATCCCAATGGCTACTGGAGTGCGGTGCTTCTGGAGTTCTTGACGGTCGGCTACGATGCGGATGTCGTTGCGCCGGATGAGGTTCCTAAATCCTTCGAGGATCTGCTCAATCCTAAATGGCGAAACCGGATGGTCTGGAGCATTTCGCCCGGCCTTACAGGAGGCGCTGGATTTGCGGGAAATATCCTCACCGCGCTGGGCGAAGAGCGGGGTTTGGACTATCTTACCAAGCTCAAGGGCCAGAACATCACGGCCCGTTCCGGTGACGGTCATGCGGTTATTGAGGAGATGGCTGCCAGAAGGTTTCCGATTGGGTTGCAGATTTTCAATCATCATACATTTTTGGAGCGCGCCAAGGGGAACAATATTCAATGGGCCCGCCTAGAGCCTGTTCTTGGCTTTTCTAACAATATCGGCCTGGTCAAAGGTTCACTCCATCCCAATGCGGCAAAGCTTTTTCTCAACTTCGTACTATCGCCGGAAGGACAGGCTATTATTCGTGATGGTCGGCACATTCCCGCCAGCGACAGTGTCGATGCGCTGGAGCCATCCTTAAAAAAGGGCTTTAGGGTGAACTATGTGAGTCCCGTTACAGCTGCTCAGAAGATGGCTGGTTGGCAGGCGATTTTCACCACTATCTTCCAGTAATCAATGCGTCAGATCAGCTGCAGAGCCCAAGATCCGGCAGGATTGTTCGTGCAAAGGTTTCAAGGCCCTCTCGCATTGGATAAAAATGCAACATGAAGAGGTCGATGCCCATGGCCTCATAGCGCTTCATGCGCTCAACGATGGTTTTTGGAGAGCCAATTAGATTGGCCCCAATCCCCGATGTGCCGACATGTATCGAGGAATCAGTCTTAACCGCGAGCAGATGTTCCTGCGCCAGTTGTTCGGCCTGCTCATCAGTTTTGCCAATCAGGACTATGGCATTGATCCCATATGTGATCGTGCTGCGTCCCTGTCGGCGCAACCTTTCATCCATCGAGGTCATTTCGCGTTCAATTCGCTTCAGGCTTTGCTCGTATAGCCCTCGATCCTTCTCATAATTCACGAACCACGCCTCACAGTCTCGTGCAACAATGTCCATGCCCTCATCAACCCGGCTGGCAGCATAAAGCGGCGGGTGAGGGCACCGAACGCTTTTCGTTGGCAGGGATCCATTGCGCACCTTGTAGAATTCGCCGTCAAAATCGAAGCCGTCAGGTCCCCATAAACCTTTCATAATTCGAATGAACTCATCCATTCGGCGATAGCGTGGACCAGTCTGATCAAGCCAATGACCATAGGCGTCGAACTCAGTCTGGCGAAGACCGTTGACAATATTGATGCAAAAGCGACCGCCACTGATGCGATCGAGAGAGACGGCCATCTTCGCTGCAACCCTTGGGTCTGCAATTCCCGGATGAACAGCAGCCATCAGCTGGATTTTGGTCGTCAACGGGGCAAGGGCTGCCGCAAGGATCCATGAGTCGAGATCCGGACCGTAATATCTCTGCGCGATCAGCGAAATATCGAACCCAAGCTGTTCGGCGCGTCGCAGGATATCAGCGGCGTATACGAAGCTTTGGTCGACTCCACCTCCATATTCCCCCAGCAAATGAAATGCAGCTTTTGTCTCCTCATCTGCTCGGATTGTCTGTGGGGCCGGACACCAGATTCCAAGTCTCATGATTTTTCCATCTTACTTTTGTGGCGCACCGTAAAGAATTTCCCGCAGTTTCGCGCGCAATTCACTAGGTGCACGCGACAAGCTCTCAACGGCAGCAAATGTATCCTTAGCATCCAACGGGGTCAGATCGAGATTGATTTTTCGCGCTTCGGCCGCAAGCTCTGGATCCTTCATGGTCTTTGCAAAGGCGTCTTGAAGTGCAAGTGCGCGATCTGCCGGAATACCGGGAGGCGCGGCGAATGGCCGGGCGACAATATATGGTTGTTCAGCCATGGCGATCATTTGAAGGGCTGCTTCCGTTGGGGCCAGTTCCCGTGCTGTCGGAGCGTCAGGGATCTCGGGATGGCGCGTCTGTCTCGCGAACTGAAGCAGAATTTTCATGTTGCCATCGGGCTTTGTCCAGGCGGGCTTGGCGATTTTCCCAGCCATGTAGCCGATGAGTTGCCCGTCCAGCTCACCATTTTCAACAGCCAGGCCCACGGCATTCGAGTCCTGGTAGCCAGGAATGATGTTGAGGCGCAGGCCGAGCACCTGCTTCAGCAGGACCGCAATGTCATTGTCAGTGGCGCCGACACCGGTAACACCGACAGTGAGCGTGGGTCCATCTGCGCGTTTCAGGTCTGCAATTGTATCAAGCCCTGGCTTCTTACGTGCCCAAATGACAAAGGCGTCTTCAGTAGAATCTGAAAGTGTGCCGAGCCAGACAAGCTTTAGCGGATCATACTGGACGTTCGGGCTTCCGCTAACGAAAGCGATCAGGGGAATGTTGCGATCGAAACTCGCAATTACAGTGCCATCCTTCGGGGCTACTGTGGCCAGATAATTTGTTGCACGCAGGCTCGCGGCACCTGGCATGTTCTGGACGGTCACTGCTGGTTTGCCCGGAATATAGTTTCCAAGGAAGCGGGCGAGCAGGCGGGCAAACAAATCATAGCCGCCTCCCGGGCCATAGCCGACAACAATGTTGACTGTCTTGCCACGATAGAAATCAGCAACATCCGCGCGTGCGTCGAGGCCAGGTGTCAGTATTGCCAGACCTGCAATTAAAAGTATGCCTATGC
>CAISZN010000450.1 GCA_903889985.1 uncultured Hyphomicrobiales bacterium
CCTAGGACCTGAGATCAAGCCTTCCCTCGACAGGTCTGGCCCGAAAGGCTAGTCGTCCTGCGGTTCGGTGCCCGCCACGATACGCACAGCGGCACCCGGAGGAAGATCGATGACCTTCAAATGGATCGGCCGCATCGCGGCTGTCGGCCTCGCCATGGCAACTGCCCAGGCGGCGCTGGCTCAGGACAAGCTCAAGATTGCCACCGGCCAGCGCGGCAACTGGGATACGTCCGTGGGAGAGATCGGCCAGCGCGCCGGCATCTTCAAGAAGCACGGGCTCGAACTCGAGATCCTCTATACCCAGGGTGGTGGAGAGACCCAGCAGGCCGTCATCTCCGGCAGTACCGAAATTGGCGTGGCTGCGGGCACCATGGGTGTCATCGGTGCCTTCTCGAAGGGTGCGCCGGTGCGCGTCATCGGGGCCGAGACCACGGGCGCTGGCGACCTCTTCTGGTACGTGCGGGCAGATTCGCCGATCAAGTCCCTGAAGGATACCGAGGGCAAGACCATTGCCTTCTCGACCAAGGGTTCCTCGACTGATGGCATCGTTACCGCCCTGATGAAGGAATATGGCCTGAAGGCAAAGCCTACGGCCACCGGCAGCCCCTCAACCACCCTCACGCAGGTCATGTCCGGCCAGATCGATGTCGGCTGGTCAGCCCCTCCCTTCGGCCTCGACCGCCTCGACAAGGGCGAGATCCGCATCATCGCCTCGGGCAATGACGCGAGCGTGTTCAAGGGCCAGACTGTGCGCCTGCTCATCGCCAATGCATCGGCGCTGAAAGACAAGAAGCCGATCATCGATCGCTACATGAAGGCCTATCGCGAGACCATCGACTTCATGTACGCGGACCCGAAGGCGCTCGAGATCTTCGCCGAGTTCAATGCCATCCCTGTCGAGATTGCAAAGCGCACGCGAGACGTCTTCTTCCCGCGTCCCTCGATCGATCCAGACACCATCGTCGGCCTGAACATCGTCATGCCGGATGCGGTGGAGATGAAGTTCATCGCCGCGCCCCTGACCGACGCGCAGGTCAAGGAGATGATCCAGATCCCGGCGAAGTAAACAGGTTGCGGCGCCCCTGCGTGGGCGCCGGCCTCAGGCCGCGAGGCGTCGCGGATCCTGCGTCAGCCCCATGACATAGGAAGACAGGGCCCGCTGGACATTGTCGTCCAGCTGGAACTGCAGCCGGGCTTCCTTTTCAAACTGCCCAACCACGCGACCGGGCAGTGGGTAAGCGAAGTCAGGCAGTCGCAAGGCCACTTGCGTTCCAAAACTGTGCAGGCCCGACACGCGCGCGCCACCTTCCGAGATATCGAGGACCTTGGTGCTCAGGCTGCTGGATCCGAATTCGATGGTACCGGCGATCTCGGTGTCGATGCGTGTCGCCTGGCGGCGGTCGATTTCCGATGAGCAGGTCCGCACGATCCTCACGAGAGAAGACTGCAGTTCGCGAACGTGCTGAGCCACCTCGGCGCACATCGTGTCGACTTCCTGCGCCTGAGACCCTGTCGAGCCCGCCTCGACCGCGATGTTTTGCATGCGATCGGTGACCTCGGCATTTGCCGACGCCGTTTCGCTGATGCCGGAAGCGATCTCGCGCGTGGTCGCGACCTGATCGGTAATGGCGCTTGCCATCTGGCGTGCTGATTCATTGACGCTGTCGATGGAGCTGGCAATTGCCTGAACAGAGCGCACCGCATGGCCGGTGGAATCGTGGATCTGGCGCACCAGTCCCGAGATCTTGCCTGTGGCAGAAGAGGTCTGCTCGGACAGGCTCTTGACCTCAAGGGCAATCACCGCAAAGCCCTTGCCGTCCTGGCCCGAGCGCGTTGCCTCGACGCCAGCATTGATGGCCAGCAGGTTGGTCTGACGGGCAATATCCGTGATCAGGCGCGTGACGCCATCGATCTCCGCCACGACCTGTGACAGGGCATCAATCGAATTCTGCGTGACCTTTGACGCCCCCACAGCCTCGCGGGCCATCTCGTTGGTCTGCCGCACCCGTTCGGCA
>CAISZN010000451.1 GCA_903889985.1 uncultured Hyphomicrobiales bacterium
CCTAGGACCTGAGATCAAGCCTTCCCTCGACAGGTCTGGCCCGAAAGGCTAGTCGTCCTGCGGTTCGGTGCCCGCCACGATACGCACAGCGGCACCCGGAGGAAGATCGATGACCTTCAAATGGATCGGCCGCATCGCGGCCGTCGGCCTCGCCATGGCAACGGCTCAGGTCGCGCTGGCTCAGGACAAGCTCAAGGTTGCCACCGGCCAGCGAGGCAACTGGGATACCTCCGTCGGCGAGATCGGCACGCGCGCCGGCATCTTCAAGAAATACGGGATCGAACTCGACATCCTCTACACTCAGGGTGGTGGCGAGACCCAGCAGGCGGTCATCTCCGGCAGCACGGAGATTGGAGTGGCCGCCGGGATCATGGGCGTCATCGGCGCCTTCTCGAAGGGCGCCCCGGTGCGCATCATCGGGGCCGAGACCACGGGCGCAGGAGACCTGTTCTGGTATGTGCGCGCGGACTCGCCGATCAAGACCCTGAAGGATACCGAGGGCAAGACCATCGCCTTCTCGACCAAGGGCTCCTCGACCGATGGCATCGTCACAGACTTCATGAAGGAATACAGCCTGAAGGCCAAGCCGACCGCCACCGGGAGCCCGTCGACGACGCTCACTCAGGTCATGTCAGGCCAGATCGATGTGGGCTGGTCCGCGCCGCCCTTCGGCCTCGACCGTCTCGACAAGGGCGAGATCCGCATCATCGCATCAGGCAACGATGCGAGCGTGTTCAAGGGCCAGACCGTGCGCCTGCTCATCGCCAATGCTGGGGCACTGAAGGACAAGAAGCCGATCATCGACCGCTTCATGAAGGCCTATCGGGAAACGGTTGACTTCATGTACTCGGATCCGAAGGCCCTCGAGATCTTCGCCGAATTCAACGGCATTCCCGTCGAGATTGCCAAGCGCACGCGTGATGGATTCTTCCCGCGCACTGCCGTCGACCCGGACACCATCGTTGGCCTGAACATCGTCATGCCCGATGCCGTGGAGATGAAATATATCTCGTCGGCCCTGACGGACGCTCAGGTCAAGGAGATGATCCAGATCCCGCCGAAGTAAGGGTTGGGCGGCGCCCTCACGGGGGCGCCGGCCTCACGCTGCCAGGCGACGCGGATCCTGCGTGAGCGCCATGACATAGGACGACAGGGCCCGCTGGACATTCTCGTCCAGCTGGAATTGCAGCCGGGCTTCCTTTTCAAATTGTCCAACCACGCGACCCGGTAGCGGGTAGGCGAAATCGGGCATTCGCAGGACCACCTGCGTTCCGAAATTATGCAGGCCGGACACGCGCGCACCCCCTTCCGAAATATCGAGAACGGTGGTGCTCAGGCTGCTGGATCCGAATTCGATCGTCCCGGCGATCTCCGTGTCGATGCGCGTCGCCTGGCGGCGATCGATTTCCGAGGAACAGGTCCGCACGATCCGCACGAGCGAGGACTGCAGTTCGCGCACATGTTGCGCTACCTCGGCGCACATGGTGTCGACTTCCTGCGCCTGCGATCCCGTGGAGCCGGCCTCGACCGCAATATTCTGCATGCGATCGGTGACCTCGGCATTTGCCGTTGCCGTTTCGCTGATGCCTGAAGCGATCTCGCGTGTGGTCGCCACCTGATCGGTGATGGCGCTGGCCATCTGGCGCGCTGATTCATTCACACTGTCGATGGAACTGGCGATCGCCTGAACCGACCGCACCGCATGCCCGGTGGAGTCGTGAATCTGGCGCACCAGCCCCGAGATCTTTCCGGTGGCGGACGACGTCTGTTCGGACAGGCTCTTGACCTCAAGGGCAATCACCGCAAAGCCCTTGCCGTCCTGGCCCGAACGCGTGGCCTCGACACCCGCATTGATCGCGAGCAGGTTGGTCTGGCGGGCAATATCCGTGATCAGGCGCGTGACGCCATCGATCTCCGCCACGACCTGTGACAGGGCATCAATCGAATTCTGCGTGACCTTTGACGCCCCCACAGCCTCGCGGGCCATCTCGTTGGTCTGCCGCACCCGTTCGGCA
>CAISZN010000452.1 GCA_903889985.1 uncultured Hyphomicrobiales bacterium
ACGTTCATCTCCTTGCAGATGGCGACCACTTCGGCCATGGCCTCGAGCACAACCGGATGCTCGGTCTGGCGCGGATAGCCAAGCTCCTGCGAAAGATCTCCCTCGCCGATCAGGATCGCGCCGATGCCCGGCACGTTCTTGAGGATGTCTCGCAGGTTGCTGATGCCGGCCGTATCCTCGATCTGGATGACGACGAGGATTTCGCCCTGCGGCGCCAGCGGCCACACGTCGGCGCGGGCATAATATTCCTGCTGGCTGATGCCCCAGTAGCGGCAGGCCTGCATGGGCCCATCGCCACGGATGCCCTGCGGCTCATAGAGGGGCTTGTCCTTCAGGCGCGCATAGCGGCAGGCGGAGACGGCGTTATAGGCCTCTTCCACCGATGAGATATGCGGGAAGACGACGCCGTAGCAGCCGATGTCGAGAGCCTGCTTGGCGAGGAACTGGTTCTTCTCGACGCCATTGGCCGGGATGCGGGCGAGCGGCGTGATGGCGGGAGCCGGCGACTTCTGGTTCAGGATCTGCCCGCGGTTGAGCAGATACTGCAGGCTGTCGCGCAGGGCGCGCACGTCCCAGCCCTGATGCTCGCCCTCGAAGACGACGCCATCATATTTTGCCTGCTGAAGCTCGATGGAAACCTGCGGTTCGCAGGGGGCAAAGAGCGAGAAGCTGTGCTGGCCCTTTTCGAGCGCGGCGATCATGCCATTGAGACGGGGCAGGGACATGGAATCCTCCAGAATAGTTGAACGCCGCGATCCGGGTGGATCGCGGCGCTGTGAGCCGGGTTAATCAGAAGGTCTGGCGCGCGTGACCGCGGCGGGTCAGCTCGCGGTCGAGCAGCGGATAGACGTCGCGGGCATTGCCCTCGAAGATCTTGTAGCGGTTGGCTTCGCTGAGCGTGCCGACCTGATCGATGTAGCGCTTGGTGTCGTCGTAATCGAAGCCTGTCTCCGGATCGATGCCCTGCACCGCGCCGACCATTTCCGAGGCGAACAGGATGTTGTCCATCGGGATGACCTTGGTGAGCAGCTCGATGCCCGGCAGGTGATAGACGCAGGTGTCGAAATAGACGTTCTTCATCAGGTATTCGACAAGCGGCGGCTTCTTCATGTTCAGGCACAGGCCGCGATAGCGACCCCAGTGATAGGGCACCGCGCCGCCGCCATGCGGAATGACGAACTTCAGCGTCGGGAAGTCCTTGAACAGGTTGCCCTGGATGAGCTGCATGAAGGCCGTCGTGTCGGCGTTGATGTAGTGGGCGCCCGTGGCATGGAAGTTCGGGTTGCAGGAGGCCGTCACGTGGATCATGGCCGGTACTTCGAGCTCAACCATCTTCTCGTAGATCGGGTACCAGTAGCGGTCCGTCAGTGGCGGATCGGTCCAGTAGCCGCCCGACGGATCGGGGTTCAGGTTGACGCCGACGAAGCCGAGTTCCTTGACCATGCGCTCAAGCTCAGGGACGCAGTTCTTCGGCGAAATGCCGGGAACCTGCGGCAGCTGCCCGACGCCGATGAAGTTGTTGGGCAGCAGGCGGCAGATGCGCGCGATCATGTCATTGCACAGGCGCGTCCACTCGATGCCGACCGCTTCCGTGCCGACGTGATGGCCCATGCCCGAGGCGCGGGGCGAGAACACGGTGAGGTCGCTGCCGCGGGCCTTTTGGAAGGCGAGCTGCTTCTGCACGCTGGCGACGAGCTGCTCGTCGGTGATGCCGAGGTCCGAGGTGGCAGGCTTGCGGGCAGCGTCGGCCAGACCGGCCAGCTGCTTGTCGCGGAAGGTGTGCATGACCGCAGGTTCGGTCGTGTAGTGGCCGTGGATGTCGATGATCATGAGCGCTGCCTCTTTTCAGCTACGAAAGTGCGGACGGACGTTGTGGTCAGGGGAGGCATACTAGTCCCCCTGCGCAACAGCCGTCGAGTTGCGGGACCGCGCGGCAGATGCCGCAGGTGACGTGAAATGAGCGAGGTGAGGTGGGCGAGGATGCAGCCATGCGTGAATCCACCGCCGCGCTGGCCGCTTGAGGACCGCACAACAGGGCACAGACATGGGCCTTGCGGCTATTGATCCCCAGATCCATCGATCCTCCCGACCGAGCCCCTGTCTAGTCAGGACACCGGGGGTTGGCAAGCGCGGGACGCCTTGTATCGAAGGGGGGCTCTTGCTATCGCGCAGGCTGGTCCTGCAGATTGCCGATGGGCCGCACGCCAGATGCGGGCCAGGCGAGGGCCGAAACGGAGGAACGAGAGGCATGTCGCTCACCTATATGTCCGGCTTCGGCAATGATTTCGAGACCGAGGCGCTGCCGGGGGCCCTGCCAGTGGGGCGCAATTCGCCCCAGAAATGCCCCTATGGCCTCTATGCCGAGCAGCTCAGCGGCTCCCCCTTCACGGCGCCCCGTGCGGCAAACCAGCGCTCCTGGGTCTATCGCATCCGCCCCTCCGTGCTGCACAGCGGCCGCTTCGAGAAGGCCGACATCGGCCTGTGGCGCACGGCGCCCTGCCGGGAGGTCGAGGTGCCCCCCGGCCAGATGCGCTGGGGCCCCACCGAGATGCCGCAGGAGGCGCTGACCTTCGTGCAGGGCGTGCGCACCATGACCACCGCTGGCGATGCTGCAGCGCAGGGCGGCATGGGCGCCCATATGGTCTTCGTGACGAAGAGCATGACGGACGAATATTTCACCGATGCGGATGGCGAACTTCTCGTCGTCCCGCAGGTGGGCCAGTTGCGCTTTGCCACCGAATTCGGCCTCATCGAAGCAGGGCCGGGCGAGATCGTGGTTCTGCCGCGCGGCATGAAATTCCGGGTCGAGCTCGTGGATGGTCCGGCGCGCGCCTACCTGTGCGAGAATTATGGTGGCGCCTTCCGCCTGCCGGAGCGCGGGCCCATCGGCGCCAATTGCCTCGCCAACTCCCGCGACTTCCTGACGCCGGTCGCAGCCTACGAGGATCGCGAGGTGCCCTCGACCCTCTATCTCAAGCACGCCGGCGCGCTGTGGAAGACCACCATCGGCCAGTCCCCGCTCGACGTGGTGGCCTGGCATGGCAATTACGCGCCCTACAAATATGACCTGCGGACCTTCTCGCCGGTTGGCGCGATCCTGTTCGATCACCCCGATCCCTCGATCTTCACGGTGATCACCGCGCCCTCCGATACGCCCGGCATGGCGAACATCGATTTCGTGATCTTCCCCGAGCGCTGGCTGCCTGCAGAAAATACCTTCCGTCCGCCCTGGTATCACATCAACATCATGTCCGAATTCATGGGGCTGATTTACGGCCAGTACGATGCCAAGCCCCATGGCTTCGTGCCGGGCGGCGCGAGCCTGCACAATTCCATGCTGCCTCACGGGCCGGACCGCGATGCCTTTGAGCATGCCAGCAATGTGAAGCTCGAGCCGGTGAAGCTCGCCGGCACCATGGCCTTCATGTTCGAGACGCGCTACGCCCAGACGGTGACGCGCTATGCGGCGGACTCAGCCAGCCTGCAGCCCGATTATCAGGACTGCTGGTCAGGCCTGAAGAAGCACTTCGATCCGACAAAGCCCTGAGCCGGAGTTTCTGATGTCCCCCAACGATCCCAGCCTGCGCTCCTTCATCGAGGTGCGGGCCGACAGCGATTTCCCGATCCAGAACCTGCCCTATGGCGTGTTCTCCACGGCGCAGGATGAACGCAAGCGCATCGGCGTCGCGATCGGAGACTTCATCCTCGATCTGGCTGTCTGCGAAGAAGCTGGCCTGGTGCTGGTGGAGGGCGCGGCCGAGCGCCTCTTCAACCGCGATGCGCTCAATCCCTTCATGGCCTTTGGCCCGGCCGTGTGGAGTGCCACCCGTGCGCGCATCAGCGAATTGCTGCGCGCCGATGTGGCGCTGCTGCGCGACAATGCCCCGCTGCGCAAGGTGGCGCTGGTGCCGCGCGCGCAGGCCACCCTGCACCTGCCCTTCCATGTGGCGAGCTTCAGCGATTTCTATTCCTCGCTGCAGCATGCCTCCAATGCGGGCATGATCCTGCGCGGGCCCAACGCCGCGCTCATGCCCAACTGGAAGCACATGCCCATCGGCTACAACAGCCGCGCCAGCACGGTTGTGGTGAGCGGCACGCCGGTGCGCCGTCCGCTGGGCCAGCTCAAGGTCGGCGACCAGCCGCCCTACATGGGCCCCTGCGGCAAGCTCGACTTCGAGCTGGAAATGGGCTTCATCATCGGCCAGAACTCGCCCATGGGCGAGATGCTCACGCAGGCGCAGGCCGAGCGCATGATCTTCGGATTCGTGCTGCTCAATGACTGGAGCGCGCGCGACATTCAGGCCTGGGAATACCAGCCGCTCGGCCCCTTCCTCGCCAAGGCCTTTGCGACCACGATCTCGCCATGGGTGGTCACGCGCGAAGCACTCGAACCTTTCCGTGTTGCAACTCCGGATCAGGATCCAGCGCCACTCCCCTACCTGCGCCAGAGCCGCTTGCAGAACTACGACGTCACGCTCGACGTCACCCTGCAGACCGCGAAGATGACCTCGCCGAAGCAGATCTCTCGCTCGAATTTCAAATATATGTACTGGTCGAGCCTGCAGCAGCTCATGCACCATGGCTCGACCGGCTGCGCCATGAGCATCGGCGACCTGCTCGGCACCGGTACCATCAGCGGCAACGACAAGAGCGCCTATGGCAGCCTGCTGGAACTGTCGTGGAACGGCACGCAACCTCTGGAGCTTGGCGAGGGCGAGACGCGCTCTTTCCTTGAGGATGGCGACCAGCTGAGCTTCCACGGCTATGCGCAGGGCGATGGCTACCGCATCGGCTTTGGCGAGGCAGCTGGGACGATCCTTCCGGCCCTGCCCGTGCCTGTGTGAGGCTCGCTTCCACCCTCCCCCTTGCGGGGAGGGTCGGAAATGCAAAGCATTTCCGGGGTGGGGGTAGCGCGCGATCAGCGCGCGTATGACTCACGCCGCAGCTTCAATCCGACCCGATACGAAATCGCAGCGTCACCCCACCCCGCCGCACGTCGTGCGTCGACCCTCCCCGTCAAGGGGACGGTGGGCGCGGTCCGGCCCGCTTAATTCTGCGGGCGCGTGACTTCCTTCATGCGCTCGACCACGTCTTCGGGCTGGCTCATCACGTCGGCGACGACCTTCTGCAGTTCGTCGCCGCTCATCCAGTCGACGCCGAGACGGCGCTTGTCGGCCTCTGCGACGAATTTCGGATCATTGACCATGGCCTCGAAGGCCTTGCGCAGGATCTCGACACGATCTGCAGGCGCGCCGGGCGTTGTCATGAAAGCGCGGCCTACGGTCGAGGTGCTGGCCATGAGCTTCAGCGCATTCTTGTCACGCGGATTGTCGACGAGTTCGAGGACAGTGGGCACATCCGGCAGCTTCTTGAAGCGCTCAAGGGTGATCACATAGGGGATCTTGACCTTGTTGGGCCCCTCGAACCAGTCGCGCTTGGTTTCAAGATAATCCCAGCTCGTTGAGCCCAGCGCGTCGGCCTCGCCCTTCTCGATGGCAAAGCCCATGTTCGCTGATGAGTCATAGCCGAGCACGACCTTGTATTTCGTGCCGATCATCCTGTTCAGTGCCCAAGGAATGGTGGCCGAGGTTCCTGCGGCACCATTGGCGGCGATCACCACTTCCCTCGTCTTGGCAGCCTCCACCGATTGCGCCGGCGACTTGCCGCCGATGACACCCATCACGACGCTCTGGTCGACACGGCCCAGCCAGCTGAACTTTTCCGGCTCATATTTGCGCGAGCGATCGTTGATCTTTTCGAGCAGGAACGTCGGCTGCACGATGAGCAGAACCGTGCCGTCCCTGGGTGCGACGTTATAGACATATTCCGCTGCGGCGATGGAGCCG
>CAISZN010000453.1 GCA_903889985.1 uncultured Hyphomicrobiales bacterium
ACCGCGCCCATGCGGAAGTCCGCGGCGTTGATGTTTCCGAGGCGCTTGCCTCGCCCGGCGTGCTCGCCGTCCTGACTGGTGCAGACACCAAGGCGGCCGGCTTTGGTGCCGCTCCTTCCCTGGTCCATTTCCCCGGCCGCGGAGGCATGCATTTCCGCAAGGTCCATCGCGAGGTCATGGCCGAGACGCGGGTGCGTTATGTGGGGCAGGAGGTCGCGCTCGTCGTCGCCGAGACGGTGGCGCAGGCGCAGGATGCGGCTGAAAAGATCGTGGTTGATTATCACGACCTGCCGGTCGTGGTGGATGCGGAAGAGGCTCTGAAGCCCGGCGCACCGCTGCTCTATCCCGAGATCGAGAACAATCTCGTCTTCGACTATGAATATGGCTCGAAGGCCGCAGCAGACGAGGCCTTCAGCAAGGCCCATCACGTCACGAAGCTCGTGCTGGATGCAGCGCGCATCAGCGGCACACCGATGGAGCCCAAGGCCGCACTTGCAAGCTATGATGCGGACAAGGATGTCTACGACGTCTATTGCCCCTCGCAGGGCCTCACCATGCTGCGCGGTGGACTGAGTGTCGGCACCGGCATTCCCGAAGACAAGCTGCGCATTCATGCCCATGATGTGGGCGGTGGCTTTGGCATTCGCGGCGAGGCCTATTCGGAATATTGCTCGCTGCTGCTCGCCGCCAAGAAGGTCGGCCGCCCGGTGAAGTGGGTGGCCTCGCGCTCGGAGACGTTCGTCAGCGACCACCATGGTCGCGCCGCCAAGCTCTTTGGCGAGCTCGCCCTCGACAAGGACGGCAATTTCCTTGGCCTGCGCTTCGAATGGATCGTCAACACCGGCGGCTATCTCTCCGGCCCCGGGCCCTTCATCAACACACTGCCGCCGGGCATGCATGCGGTGAATCTCTACACGGTGCCGGCCGTCTACGGCCTGCATCGCATCGTGCTGACCAATACAACGCCGACGACCGCCTATCGCGGTGCCGCACGTCCCAATGTCAGCTACATCGTCGAGCGGCTTGTGGATGAAGCGGCGCGCGAGACCGGCATCGACCGCGTCGAGCTGCGTCGGCGCAATCTCATTCCCGCGAGCGCCTTCCCCTACAAGACGCCGACAGGCTCGGTCTATGACAGTGGCGATCCTCCGGGCCTGCTGGAAGACGCCATCAAGTTCTCCGAGTGGAGCACCTATGAAGCGCGTGCTGCCCAGTCCAAGGCGCGCGGAAAATTGCGCGGCCGCTCCTGCTGCGCCTTCGTCGAGCCTGCTGGCGGTGGCGGCAGCCCGGTCGAGGAAGTGGCGATCAGGTTTGGCGAGTCCGGCAATCCGATCCTCTACACCGTATCCGGGCCGTCAGGTCAGGGCCATGAAACGACCTATCCGGAAGTGGTCGGATCCGTGCTGGGCCTTGATCCGGAAGAGATCACACTGCGCTATTCAGATCCAGATGGTCCCAAGCTGCGCGGCGATGGCACCATCGGCTCGCGTTCGATGATGTCCCATGGTGGCGCCCTCTTCAGCGCAGCCAAGGAAGTGGTCGAGAAGGGCCGCCAGCTCGCCGCCAAGCATCTCGAAGTCGGTGCGCAGGACATCGACTTCAACGATGGGAAGTATCGCGTGAAGGGCACTGACCTTTCCGTCGGCCTGCAGGAACTCGCGCGCATCTATGCAAATACGGACGACGCGCTCGACACCCAGTTCGCTGGCCCGCAGTCACGCTCATTCCCCACGGGTGTGCACGTCGCCGAAGTCGAGATCGATCCGGAAACCGGCGAGGTCGAGATCCAGAGCTATGTGGGTGTCGATGACTGCGGCAACATCATCAACCACGTGCTGGCCACGGGGCAGGTCTATGGCGGCATCATGCAGGGCCTCGGCCAGGTGATGGGTGAGGTCTGCGTCTATAACGAGGACGGGCAGCTGCTGACCGGCAGCTTCATGGACTACGTCATGCCGCGCGCATCCGATATCCAGGGCATCAAGCTCTTCGATCGGCCAATTCCTGCGCCCGGCAATGTGCTTGGCGCCAAGGGCGTGGGCGAGGCCGGTACCACCGGC
>CAISZN010000454.1 GCA_903889985.1 uncultured Hyphomicrobiales bacterium
AAGGTGGGCCTCATCGCCCCCATGACCGGCCCGCAGGCCGCCTCCGGCCGGCAGATGGTCGCCGGTGCCAAGCTTTACATGGCCACCAATGGCAACAAGGTCGGCAACCGCACCATCGAGCTCATCGTCAAGGACGACACAGGCGTCGGCGACATTACCCGGCGCCTCGCGCAGGAGCTGATCGTCAACGACAAGGTCTCGGTGATCTCCGGCTTCGGCCTGACACCGCTCGCCATGGCAGTCGGCCCGGTGATCACCCAGGCCAAGGTTCCCGCCGTCATCATGGTGGCGGGTACTGCCTCGATCGTGGGCACATCCCCCTATTTCGCCCGGGCTAGCTTCACCCTGCCGCAGAACACAACGCCGGTGGCCGAATGGGCCGCCAAGAACGGCATCAAGAATGTTGTGAGTCTTGTCTCCGATTACGGTCCGGGCCTCGATGCGCAGAATGCCTTCAAGGCCAAGTTCGAAGCCGCTGGCGGCAAGGTGATCGACCAGCTCAAGATGCCGCTCGAAGCACCGGAATTCGCGCCGTTCCTGCAACGCGCGAAGGACCTGAAGCCGGACGCGGTCTTCCTCTTCGTGCCCGCCCCGCAGGCTGGCGCCCTGATGAAGCAGGTTGTGGACCGCGGTCTCACCCAGGCCGGCATCAAGGTCATCGGCACCGGCGACGTGACCGATGACGATCAGCTCAACGCCATGGGCGATGGCGTGCTGGGCATGGTCACGTCCTACAACTACTCTGCCGCCCACGACACGCCGGAGAACAAGGCCTTCGTCGCAGGCTTCAAGAAGGCCAATGACAACATGCGCCCCAATGTCATGGGTGTGAGCGGCTATGACGGCATGCACCTCATCTACGAGGCGATCAAGAAAGCCGACAGCACGGATGGCACCAAGCTGATCGAGGCCATGAAGGGCCTGTCATGGACCAGCCCGCGCGGTCCCATGTCCATCGATCCCCAGACGCGCGACGTGATCCAGAACATCTATATCCGCCGCGTCGAGCGAAAGGACGGCGAGCTCTATAACGTGGAGTTCGACAGCTATAAGGACCAGAAGGGTTCCTGATCGAACCGACACCCCTGACGCCCTCCCATGGACAGTGTCCAGCAGAGGGCGTCAGGCCCTATTGTTGTGGACGCGTGACGTCCCGCAGGCGCTCAACGATCGGCTCAGGCGCATCCGCAGCTGCCGACACCAGCGACGAAAGAGCCGCACCCGGCAACGGATCGACTATGATCCCCAGGCGAGCGGCTTCGGCAATGAAGTCAGGGTCGGCGACCATTGCATTGAAGGCCTTGCGCAAGATGTCGAGCCGCGCGGCCGGTACGCCGGGAGGTGCAATGAGGGTCTGTCCGATCTCTGTGACACTGCCCAGCAGCGACAGGACCTGCCGATCGGCATCATTGGATGCCAACTCCACGATGGCAGGCGTATCCGGCAAAAGCTTCGAGCGTTTCTGTGCAATCGCGTAGAGATAGTTGACGGACTTCTGTTCGGCCCAGGACTTGTTCTCGAGGACATCGCTCAGGCTGGCGCTGCCGACCCCCTGCACCTCACCTCGCTCCATGGCGAGGAATTGCGGGCGCTGGGATTCGTAACCGCGAATAACCCGGAACTTCGTACCCGCCAGCCGATTGAGTGCCCATGGCACGATGGCTGAGGTCCCGGAAGCGCCACTTGCACTGACGATGACGGTCTGTTCCCGCGCCTTCGCAATGGCGTTTACACCGCTCGCATTCCAGCCCAGGCCAACCAGCACGACAGGTTGAACACGACCGATCCAGTTGAATTTATCAGCGTGATACTTGGCGGAGGGATCGAGGATGCGATTGAGCACCACAGTTGGCTGCACCGTGCAGAGGACCAACCCGTCACGTGGTGCCACATTATAGAGATATTCCGCCGCAACCACGCTGGAAGCCCCCGGCATGTTGCGCGGAACAATGGTGGGATTGCCGGGCAGGTATTTCTTGAGATGGCGCGCCATCAGGCGCCCGCCGAGGTCATAGACCCCGGCCTCCCCTGATCCAATGACCAGCGAGATCGTCTTGTTGGCATAGAAATCAGCTTCCTGCGCAGCGGTGCCGCAGACGGTTCCCAGCGTCAACACAAGTCCGCACGCCCATCCAGCAAAGGTTCGACCGACCATCGGTGTTTCCTCCCATCGCATCAGGCTATTCTTCGTAGCCATAATCCCGCCTCGCCGCTTCAAGGCTCACATAGCCTCGCTGGATATCCAACGCGACGATGTCGCGATCGCGCTGCTGCGGCGGACCAAAGCCCCCGCCTCCGCCAACCTCCATGCGCACGAGATCGCCGGGACGCACGGCATAGGCCTTGATCTTCTTCAATTCGCGCACGGCGCCGTCCGCGTGCTCGACCGTCACCCAGCCAGAGAGGGCATCCTTGCCGCCCACGACCCCCCATGGCGGGCACGCCAGTCGATCAAAATCGACGCGGATGTCCAGAGGTTCATGAATGCGATAGGTCTTCACGATGCCAAGACCACCGCGTGAGGTGCCGGCACCGCCTGAATCCATGCGCAGGGCAAACTCCTCGACGTGGAAGGGATAGAGCACCTCCTGCAGTTCCACCGGAAGGACACGCGTATCGCCATGCGCCATGGTGCGATAGGGCCCGGACCCATCGTGCCCCTTGCCAGCGCCCCAGCCGCCATAGCCGCCATCGATGAAGTCGAGGTGGCGACCATCGAGCCGCTTGCCCTGCAGCCTGAGCACGGCAAAATTGCCGAAGTGGCCACCCGTCACGTGATCGGGGAGCGCCTGCTCGAAAGCCCTGATCACCGCATCGATGACCGTCGGGAAAGAGCGGTTGTAATTGCCCAGAGGTGCCGTTGGCGATGCGCTCAGGATGGTGTTGGGCGGCAGGATCAGCCGCATCGGCCGAAACGTCCCTTCATTGGCCGGATCGGCCGGCCCGATGAGATATTTGAACCCCACCCGCGCCACGGTCAGCCCACCGCCGTAATAGCCGGCATTGATGCAACCCCGGACCTGCGGCGGCAGGCCTGTCAGATCAACCGTGAGATCCTCGCCCTCGATGTTGACACGAACATGGATCGGCAGCGGCACATCGCTTTCACCGTCGCCATCGAGCATCGCCCGGCTCTCGTAAATCCCGTCCGGCATGGCCGCGATGCGGGCGCGTGACGCTGCTTCGGCCTGTGCGAGGATCGTATCCAGCGCCCGCAGATAAAGATCCGCCCCGTAGCGGTTTGCCATGGCTGCCGCGAGATCGCGCCCGAGCAGACAGCCTGCCAGTTGAGCCTGAATATCGCCAATCAGCTCGGCCGGCGCCCGGCTGTTTCGTTCAATGATGCGGTAGACATCGGGATTGGGCTCGCCCGCCAGCTGCAGTCTGACCGACGGCAGTTGCAGGCCCTCCATGAATATGTCGGTCGACCTCGGCACGCTGCCGCCGAGATCGATCCAATGCATGTTGATCGCAAAAAAGCCGACAAGCTGGCCATGGTCCGGCCCTGCTCGCACCGGCGTGTACATCACCACATTGTTGAGATGTTGCCCCTGTACGGCCGGATCGTTGCAGACAATCACATCGCCATGGCGCAGCCCGTCATCACCATAAATCCTCAGCCCCTCGCGCACGGCCATACCAACTGAATCGGCAACAAAGATCGGCATGCCACCGGAATTCTGCGCCACGAGTTGCCCCTGGGCATCGAGCAGACCGATTGCATAATCCTTGTATTCATAGATGAAGGGGCTGAAAGCCGTGCGCGTGATATTCGCGTCGATCTGGTTGGTGATGGCAATCACACCATGCCGGATGACTTCCAGAGTCACCGGATCCAGCTTTTCGACCTCCACGTTCAACAGCGTCGTCCTTTAATTCTTCTTATGAACGGTCCGGAACGACCGTGGCATCCTCGGCAGCCTGCCACTCGTCGAGCCCGAGTATATCGAGATATTCCGCCATGCTGGCAATGCCAACACCCGCCTTTGACACATCGCCCGTTGTCTTGAGGATGTGCAGGAAATTCTGGATGGCAGGAATGGCTGCCAGCAAGGCAAAGACCGAGCAGCTGAGAAGCCGGTATCCCAGCTTTTCGAGGGTAGGCACATCAAGCGGCGGCACGCTGCCTGTGGGCGTCACGTTATAGAGCATCGGCACGTCGATGTTTCTGGCAATCTGGTCAGCTTCCTCCAGCGTGCGCGGTCCTTCGACAAAAATCACATCGGCCCCTGCAGCCTGATAGGCCTGCGCGCGCGCGATGGCCGCCTCGAGCCCCTCGACAGCCCTGGCATCGGTGCGCGCCACAATGACGAAGTGGTCGTCATGGCGGGCGTCGAGCGCCGCCTTCACCTTGGCCACCATCTCAGCGGTGGGGATGACTTTCTTGCCGGCCAGCATCCCGCAACGCTTGGGCGTGACCTGATCCTCGATCATCAGGGCCGCCACTCCGGCACGCTCGAACTCCTGCACCGTGCGGCGAACATTCAGGACGCCACCATAGCCGGTATCTCCGTCGGCAAAGACCGGCAGGCCGCTGGCGGCGGCAATCCGGCCGGCGTTTTCAGCGTTTTCCGTGAGGGTCAGAAGCCCGACGTCGGGAATTCCCAGCCGCGTTGCAGACGTCGCATTGCCGGAACTCATGACGGCCTCAAATCCCTCGCGAGCCACCAGCCTGGCCGACAGCGGATCGCCGATGGATGGCAACAGGGTCAGTTGCCGGCGACTAATGAGCTGCCGGAACCGGGTCGTCGCCTTGATCTTGCTGGTCATGGAAGGTCCCCCTTTTGGGGACAGTCAGTAGAGGGCCAGCCATCGGCGTCAAGCGGCCACGGCCTCACGTTGCGGAGGAGCTTGAAGGGGCAGGCAGCGCCAACAGGGCGATGAAGCCCGTTGCAAGCCCTGTTGAAGGCAAGATCGAAGTGGATGCAGGGGCCCTGAAGCCGGGACGCGATCCGGCCTGCCCTGAAGGCTCATCCTTCGATCAGGACAGGCTGGATCTCATTGATCCTGGCGGCCGGTCGACGACCGGACTATGCCACCAGCGCAGACTTGGGCAGTCCAGCACTTGAGAGATGGTAACCTAGAGCTTCCACCTCTGTGAGGTCGGCAATGCTCACCTGCGCAAGGGTGCCGGGCGTGCCGAATGCACTGTAGGAATCTCTCGTGTTTGAGGCGAGCGAGGCCCAGTCAGCGGCGTCGCCCCCGTTTTTCGGATTGTTGTAGGTGCCGAGGTTGGTGGTGCCGCCATCTAGCGAGAAATATCCACCCGTGGGCGTCAGATCCCTCACACCATTGGACGTATAGCGGAAGAGGTCGAGGGGCGTCTCGACGTTGTGGACGGACCCCAAAGTCGTGCCCTCCATGCCGATCCGGCCCATGACCTCGCTGATTTCATGGGCTGCGATGCCAACCGCGTCATATTGATTGCTTGCAATGGTCCCGGTCGCTGCCGCCGTGAACGAGATGTTGGAAGACTTGCCGATCCCGATGTAGCCATCGATTGCCGTCGATGTGGCTGACGCTAGTCCAATCGCCTTGGCTTCGGCGCTTGTGACAAAGAAATTGGCAGAGGTTGGCGCATGGTTTGCCGACAGGCTTCCTGCCGCAATCAGGCCGGCATCAGCCGACTGGAGAGCGTTGCTGACCGTATTGAAGTTGGTGATATAGCCGAGGCTTTCACTCTCCCCCAGCGCACTGGAACTCATTGCAGTCCCACCAACCTCACCGAGCCCGACCGCGATGTTCAACACCACATGGCTGGAGAAGGTGGTGGTGTAGATCTGCGCGGCCGCAACAACGCTTGCTTCAATCGCTGCCCAGTTGGCGCTGCTCTTGACGGAGTTATCCCAGACCAGATTGATCTGGAAACCGCCCGATGCCCCAACCAGCGTGGAAACAGGAGATGCCGCACTGGCTCCAGCAGATACGGAGCCTATTCCGGAGGGCCCCGCCTGCACTCCATGGATCGGCGCCAGCTGACCGGAAGCATTCAGAAGATATTCCGGACCAAGCGATGTATTCGCTGCGTGCGATCCAGCGAAGGGCTCATCCAGCAAAGGGAAAATCATGATCAATGTCCTCCAGGCCTTCCAAACCCTAGAAGAAAACAGGCGAGCCTGTCATTGCCGTCGCCCTGACATGATTACAATGTCCTTACTAACTTCTGGTCTGTTCTAAAGACCTGAATAAAGCTCTTCAAAAAATATGGTCAGATGGATCGTGCCGTCCTGGGGATAACCTATTGGCGCCGCGCCGGTCAGGATGTCCAAAAACGCGATCTGGAAAACCGTCGGAATAGGTATATTCCGATCCTTGGACGCCAATAAGCCGACCGCTATCTGGGTGCGACCGAGTGGGCCCGTGCGATTTTCCCGGGCGGGTTCGCTATCACGATATGCGGAGTGCCTTGCCATGGATAAGAACCGGATCATCGGCTCAGCAAAAGAAGTCAAGGGTGTAGCGAAGAAAGTCATCGGCAAAGCGACGGGTGACGCGAAGCTTCAGGCTGATGGCCGCGCCGATATCGCCGAAGGGAAGATCCAGAACGCCATCGGCGGCTTAAGCGATGCCGTTCGGGACAGCCTGAAGAAATGAACCGAAAAAATCGCGCTCCCGGTGCGATCAATTCCTGCCAGGAAAGTTGGTCATGAGCCTGATCCTTCTGATCATATTGATTGTCCTGATTTTTGGTGGCGGCGGCGGATATTACGCCCATAGCCGTTATGGCGGCGCCGGCCTCGGCGGTGTTCTCGGCACCGTTCTTTTTGTCCTGCTGATTTTATGGCTGCTTGGCGGACTCAGGTAGCAGGGCCATTTCCGAAAACGCGACAAACACGTCCTCCCGGCGCCCGTACATGCGGGCGCCGGTTCAACGCGTTTCGTTTTACATGGAGAGATCTTGATGAACGCGCTGACAATCAGTGGGACAATTCTGGCAGCACTCGGGCTGCTTGCTTTTGCAATCCCGGTTTTCACAACCCGGGAAACCACCGATGTTGCCCGAATTGGCGACGTGAAACTGCAAACCACCGAAAACAGATACTTTGTGATCCCGACCGCAGTGAGCGGCGGAGCCCTGCTCCTTGGCATCATCCTGATTGGGGCCGGAGCCTATCGCCGTCGCTGAGAACAGGCGCGAGGGCATGCCCCCGGACCGGTATACCCGCAGGCCTAGTTCTCTCATTTCCTGATTTGGCGGCTTGACCGTCCCTAGCCCGTACGGGCCTGACTCGGTTCAGGCTACGGGGCCCTAAATGCACGTCCGCGCCGGGCCGTCGGGCTCGTTCATGCACAGACAATGCAGGCGTGACGCTGCAAGACGTCCTCAGGTTCCTGAAGTGTATGGAGCGGGTGAAGGGAATCGAACCCTCGTATTCAGCTTGGAAGGCTGCTGCTCTACCATTGAGCTACACCCGCGCGCCGCATGCTTATAGGCGAGCGATGCACCGTCATCAAGACGCGAGAACCACCATCGCCGGCAGACGCACGTGGAAAGGAAGTGGTGGGGGAAGCAGGACTCGAACCTGCGAAGGCATAGCCAGCGGATTTACAGTCCGCCCCCTTTGCCGCTCGGGACATTCCCCCACGAGACCCTTCGGCCCCTGACGAAAATCCCCGCTTCACGCGGGGAGATCGTGGCGCGCGTTATGGAAACCATGGGCCCACCTGTCAACCCGAAAAAGCATGGGCCTGTTTGCACCTTTGCTCTGCACGTGACATGGAAATGCCCACACACTCGGGAATTCAGGGGCGCAGGTGGCCAAAAAGCCGTTTCCAAGAAAAGAGTCCGGACAGGGCTCAGACGACCGTTCCGGACGCCGATCCCGCAATTGGGATAGCCGCCAGCAAGGTCGGGGGGCCAATCCGGGTCCCGAGGGCTCCATCACCCTCTACGGCTTCCACTCGGTCCGCGAGGCCCTCAGGTCCAGCCGCCGGGAGGTGGTGAAGCTCCTTGCCACGGAGGGATCGGTTGAGCGCCTGTCCGCCGAAATCGCTGCGCGCGGCCTGACCCCTGAGATCGTCGCGCCTGAAGAAATCGACCGGCGGCTGTCACCCGATTCTGTCCATCAGGGACTGCTGCTCTACGCCCGGCCACTGGCCAATTTCGACATCGACGATCTGCCGACCAATGGCCTCATCCTGGTCCTCGACCAGGTGACGGACCCGCACAATGTGGGTGCCATCATCCGAACGGCGGCAGCTTTCAAGGTGGATGCCATTGTTACCACCGAGCGCCACTCCCCTTCCATGAGCGGGGTTCTGGCCAAGAGTGCTTCGGGCGGTCTCGAGCACGTGCCATTGTGCTCGGTGGTCAATCTCGCCCGCGCCCTAGAATCCATTTCGGATCAGGGCTACCTGCGCGTGGGCCTTGATTCCGATGGCGCCACATCGCTGGAAAATACCAGCCTCAGTCGTCCGCTCGCCCTGGTGCTCGGCGCCGAAGGCAAGGGCCTGCGCCGACTGACGCGCGAAAATTGCGACATCATGGCAAGGCTCGACTTTCCCGGCGCAATCCGCAGCCTGAACGTGTCGAATGCCTGCGCCGTAGCGCTGACAATCGCAAGGCTGAAGCTCGATCAGTCGTGAAGCAGGAGCCTAGCGGGAGAAGGTTTCACGCTGTCGCTTCACATTGACGCGTGCAACCTGAACCCCACACGGTCCTGTCGAACCATAGATGACCTTCGGCAGATGCCGCGGTCTGCGAACAGTTGCCACCTGAACGATTTTTGGTGCAACGCAACTCGCAAATGGCTGCGTGAAAACCATATCAGCACGCATCGGCAGCCCTGATGGCATCACACTTTCGTCCTGCATGACGCGTTCGACAGGTGGCGCGGCATCGGGCGCACTATTTCCCGGCATGAGATAGACGCCGAGCGGATATGGCCCCCGACGCCTGCGAAAAACATCAGCTTTAGCTGGCTTTTCTGCATCTCTCGCAGCTGCGGTCACGCCATGTTGCGGCATGTATGTGGAGGACGTTATCGGCGTGAGTGACGGGCTCGCGGCCCGCGCAGTCATAGTCGAAAGTAGAATGCACAGGCATGCTGTGAGGACCGAGCTAGACGAAGGTGTCATAGGTTACTCCATCGACGGGGCGGCCACCTCGCCGCTAATATAATTCATCATTGGCATTCGTGAAGTGTCGCGTCTCGTCGCGCCAACTTCCCACATGCACAAGCAGCAACATGCGGTTCGCACGCGACCGCCAGGGAGATGAAGAGGCGGCGAATTCGAAATCGGTAGCAGCCGGGAGGTGGCAGCCACCGAATTCACAAGGGCTCATCGGTCCAGCCCACCCCAGAGACCGGTTCACTTGGCGCGATGTACGGGAGGTCGTTCATCGCGTCACCTTCGAAGCTCAAAGATCCAAGGGTCACATCATGAGCATGGCAGCAGCATCTGCGGGCGAGAAGCATCGCCCGATGACTGCGGAAGAGCGCAAGGTCATTCTCGCGTCTTCCGCTGGTACCGTCTTTGAATGGTACGATTTCTATCTCGCCGGTTCGCTGGCGGCGAACATCGCCGCAAACTTCGTGCCCGGCACGAATGAGACGGCGCGCTTCATCTTCGTGCTCTTCGGCTTTGCCGCGGGCTTTGCCGTGCGCCCCTTCGGCGCGCTGGTCTTCGGTCGCCTCGGCGATCTCATCGGCCGCAAGTACACCTTCCTCGTCACCATGACGATCATGGGCCTTGCCACCTTCGTGGTGGGCCTGCTGCCGTCCTACGAGACGATCGGCTATCTGGCGCCGGTTGCCTTCATCACCTGCCGTCTCGCCCAGGGCCTTGCGCTCGGCGGTGAATATGGCGGTGCGGCCACCTATGTCGCCGAGCATTCGCCGGCGGGCCGCCGTGGTTTCTATACCTCCTGGATTCAGACGACCGCCACGGTCGGCCTGTTCCTGTCGCTCATCGTTATCCTGACCCTGCGTCTTTGGATGACCCCTGAGGCCTTCGCGGCCTGGGGCTGGCGCGTGCCGTTCCTCATCTCGATCCTGCTGCTGGCCGTGTCGATCTGGATTCGTCTGCAGCTCGCCGAGTCGCCGGCCTTCCAGAAGATGAAGGCTGAGGGCACCAACTCGAAGGCCCCGCTAACGGAAGCCTTCGGCCGCTGGGACAATGCCAAGATCGCGGTCTTCGCGCTTCTGGGCGGCACCGCCGGTCAGGCTGTGGTCTGGTACACGGGACAGTTCTATGCCCTGTTCTTCCTGACACAGACCCTGAAGCTCGATGGAACGACGGCAAACCTGCTGATCGCACTCTCGCTGCTGGCTGGTACGCCGTTCTTCGTCTTCTTCGGCTGGCTGTCGGACAAGATCGGCCGCAAGCCGATCCTGCTCGCAGGCTGCCTGATAGCGGCGCTTTCCTACTTCCCGCTTTTCGGCGGTCTGGCCAAGGTGGTCAATCCGGCGCTCATCAACGCAACCGAGAACGTCAAGCTCGTCATCACGTCTGATCCGGCGGAATGCAACCTGCTGTTCGATCCGGTCGGTGTGCGCGTGTTCACCAAGCCTTGCGACGTGATCCGCCGCAACCTGGCGAACAACTCGATCCACTATGACCTGCAGCCGGGCCCTGCCGGCTCGCCGGTCAAGGCCTCGATCAATGGCGCTGATGTGTCGGTTGCCGACAACAACGGGACGGCGCTGGTCGCGGCGGCCCAGGCGGCGGGCTATCCGAAGGCCGGGGACGCTTCGATCCTGAAGCAGCCCACGGTCAGCGGCGTGCTGAGCGACAGCCGCTCCCTGGCGGCAGCCGGGTATCTGTTCATCCTGATCATCTTCGTGACCATGGTGTACGGCCCGATTGCAGCCCTGCTGGTCGAGCTCTTCCCGACCCGCATCCGCTACACCGGCATGTCCCTGCCCTATCACATCGGCAACGGTTGGTTCGGCGGCTTCCTGCCCCCGACGGCCTTCGCGATTGTCGCCTCGACCGGCAACATCTTCGCCGGCCTCTGGTACCCGATCGTGGTGGCCCTGATGACCTTCGTCATCGGCCTGGTCTTCCTCCCGGAGACCAAGGACCGCGACATCTACGCGAACGACTGAGCC
>CAISZN010000455.1 GCA_903889985.1 uncultured Hyphomicrobiales bacterium
ATGCCCGAGGTAACTCCCGAACTTCGGCAGGAGATCGAGGCGACGCTCTGAGCATCGCCTCGCGGATCAGAATTCCGTCCAGCCTTCGTCTTCGACCGGTGCCGATTTCGGCCGGGCCAGAGCAGTTGCACCCAAGGTCCGAGGGGTGGTGCGGGCCGGTGCGCGAGCAGGCATGGCCGGACGCACAGCAGGTGGGGGCGCTGAGCGGGCCGGTGTCGAGGCGGCCGCTGCCACCCCGTCCTTGGTCTTGAAGCGCTGCACAGCGTCCAGCAGGTCTTGCATTTCGCTGCGCAAACTGTGGCTGGCTGCCGTCGTCTGTTCGACCATGGCTGCATTCTGCTGCGTCACCTGATCCATCTGGTTGACGGCTGTTGCCACTTCGTCGAGCCCGGCGGACTGTTCTTTCGCTCCGGCTGCAATTTCGCTGACAACCTTGTCGACGCTGCTGACCTGTTCGAGGATTCGTCCGAGGGCTTCCCCGGTCTCCGCGACGAGCTTCACGCCGTCGTCGACCTGTTTGGTCGAGGCGGAGATCAGGGACTTGATCTCTTTGGCAGCTTCAGCTGACCGCTGGGCCAGTGCGCGGACTTCCGAGGCCACCACCGCGAAGCCGCGACCGGCCTCACCAGCACGCGCGGCTTCGACGCCCGCATTAAGGGCCAGCAGATTAGTCTGGAAGGCGATCTCGTCAATCACCCCGATGATGCTTGAAATCTGCGACGAGGATTGCTCGATCAAGCTCATGGCATCGATGGCGCGCTGCACCACGGCAGCGCTGGTCTCGGCCTCCGCCTTGGCGGAGCTGACGATCCCATTGGCCTCCAGCGTGCTCGTCGAGGTGCGATGAACGGTCGCCGTGATCTGCTCCAGAGCTGCAGACGTTTCTTCCAGGCTCGCGGCTTGCTGCTCGGTGCGCTGGGAGAGGTCGTCAGAGGCGACAGCGATTTCCTTCGCCGTGCTTTCGATGGATGAGACCGCTGTTGTCACGGAGCCTACGGCCGAACTCAGGGCCTCAATGGCTTCGTTGTAACCAATCCCAATGTCCCCGAAGGCGGGCGGAAGGGGCTTGGTGATCCCTTCAACCAGATTCCCAGCCGCGAGCCGCGAAACGGCTTCGGCGAGAATTCCAAGTGCTAATTGCTGTTCTTTCTGGGTGATATCCTGAGCCGCCGTCGCTGTTTCAGCGCGCTTGTTGAGCTGCTCGAGATAGACTGAAATCGAAATGTCCATGTCGAGCAGCGTGGCTTTCACAAGCGCACCAACTGCTGCGGCCAGCTGTTCTGCTTTGCCGCGCCCGCCAATCGACAGTTTCGGCCATTCGCGAACGATCATGCTGCCAACAAGGTGAGGCAGGACATTGGCGTAACCACCGATATACCAGCGCGGCTCAATGCCACGGTTCGCGTGGGCCTCGCCAATCCGTTGGGCGCTCGCCAGATAGTGGGTATCGAATTGAGCAGAAGCGATCCGCTCCCAATGAGAGCCCTGCAGCCCCTTGGCTGCATTGACATGAGCATCGTTCGAAAACTGTTTCGCCATCTGGGGCGTCGAGCGGACCTTCTCATAGAATATGTCGAGGGCAGGTCCCAAATCGGCGGCGACACTCCCCCGAATGGAACGGAGGGCTTCCTGGGTCGGGGAATCGAGGCCGATGAATTGCAGGCGCTCCTGAAGAGCTAAATCACTCTTGTTGTCTGTCATGGCGCAATAAGCCCGAGAAGATCGGGAAGCATCCGGGTGAGCCGGATCGGTGTGACGGCGTCATGCCTCGGGGAGATCCTCGCGCACCGATCGGATTACCCTGCTGGAAACTTGGTTAATGCCCGGCAAACAATCGGCAGGATTTGTCAAAATCATTTGGCCCCGGATCCATCCAGGCCACGCCGATCCCTCAATGCGGCTTCTAGGCAGGCTTGGCGGGATCCGATAGAAATCTGGCCGAGTTCAAGAATTTCCGGGGGAGATACGTATGGTGGGCGTGGTGGAGAGTGCGGCCGACTGGCGCGGGGCCGAGATGGCGAAGCGGTCCGACTGGATCCACACCTTCACCCACCAGGAGATTGCCGAGATCGAAGTTGCCACCCGGCATGCTCTCGATACCGGCAAGACCATTGCCTCCCTCCGCAAGGAGGATTTCCCCATCCCACGGGTTGCCGAGCGCTTGGCCCATGCTCGGGAGGTGATTGAAAACGGCCCCGGCATCTATCAGTTTCGGGGCATCAACATAGAAGGTTATGACAAGTCCGTGTTGCGCCTCATGTATTGGGGCATTGGATTGCACATGGGCACACAGGTGTCCCAGAGCAAGGACGGCGACCTGCTGGGCGACGTTCGTGATGTCGGCGTGGATGTGAACAGCCCTCAAGGGCGCGGCTACAAGTCCAACCAGCGTCTGACCTTTCACACGGACACCTGCGACGTTGTGGGGCTTTTTGTCCTTAATGTTGCCAAGAGCGGTGGTCTCAGCCTGCTGGCGAGTTCGACCGCGATCCACAACCATCTGGCCCGGACCCGGCCCGACCTTCTCGACGTGCTATACCAGCCCTTCTACTGGAGTTGGCAGACACAAGAGCCTCCTGGGGGTGTGCCCTACTATCCGCAGCCGCTTTTCTCCATGAAGGACGGCAAGCTTTCCTGCCGCTACGTGCGCGTGCACATCACCTCCGGCCAACGGTTTCCCGAAGTGCCGCGCCTGACGCCCCTGCAGATCGAGGCGCTCGACACCTTCGACAAATGCGCCTGGAGCGAGGATTTCCACTTCTCCTTCATGTTCAAGCCCGGCGACCTGCAGTTCGTGAACAATCATGTGGCGCTGCATTCCCGCACGGCCTTCGAGGACTATCCTGAGGTTGAGAAGCATCGGCACCTGCTGCGCATGTGGCTGTCAGTTCCCAATAGCCGGCCGCTTTCGGATGCCCTCTCGACCATCTACCAGGATCGTAGCCCTGGAGCTGTACGCGGTGGCTTCCCGAGCCGAACCGGCAGCTATATCTACGAGTCGACCGGCACTCTTTCAGACTGATCGCAGATGCTTCGTGTCGCCATTCTCGATGATTACCAGAAGGTCGCCCTGTCCATGGGCGACTGGACCCG
>CAISZN010000456.1 GCA_903889985.1 uncultured Hyphomicrobiales bacterium
GACACGCTTGAAATCATCCGGGATGTGCACCTGCTCGAAAGCCGCGCGCACATCGGCAAAATATTCGGTCGGCGCCTTTCCTGAACAGGTGCCGTGCTTGCGCCACTCGTAGCGCGCGAGCCCTTCATCCGGGAACAGTCCATTTGTCATGTCGAGCGCTTGCCGGGACAGCGGCCTGGAGGACGGATCACAATCAGACGGGAAGCCATGTTCGAACTGGGGCCATAGCCCGTGCACGACAAAGCCAAGGCCGGAGCCCGGATCACACTGGCTGCTGGAGCGCCCGCTGCCGTTCGTGGCGCAAAAGCCGGACGACCAGGACAGGGCCAGAACATAGAAATCGAAGTTGCCGGTCGCTGCATTGCCCCGCGGTGGCAGGTTGCCCTGCCGAGGAAATGGCGTCGGACGAGGCTGGCCGGGCCGGAAGGCGTTCGGATCGTTCCGGTCCTGGCAATGGTCGAGGATGCAGCCGGAGTTAAAACTGCTCTGGGCGGCAGCAGGGAGAGCCTGCGCGCACAGACCGACTGCGAGCAGGATCAGAGCCGAGAGGCCGCGCAGACCCATGTCAGGGCTTCGCAGCCTGGCAGTTGAGGCCATAGGCGAGGTTGCGATCAAGACCGGTCACACACCAGTCGACGCCCCAATGGGACAGAACGGAAGGACCATTGCGAAGCAGGCCAAGCGAGAGGCTCGACAGGACACTGCGCAGGCCATCGCCTCCGGTCATGTCCATATCCTCAATCACTGAATAGTGGACGGTGCGCTGCTTGCCATCGCTCATGACGGCCTGGGCGCTGCAATAGCGGCGCGGAATATAGTCGAGGCCCGTCACCCGGAAGCCGGTTTCGTGCACCCGGTCAAAGCCTTTGATTTCGAGGCCGGACTGCCAGTACTGCCACTCACGGTCCGAGAAGCGGGACTGGACCGTGCCCAGCACTGATTCGTCGGTGCACTGGGGCAACAGGCTGTTCCACTCGACATAGCGCCGCTCAGCCGGCGTCAGTGGACGGGCCTGGCTTGCGGCAGCGAAAATCGATGCGGTCGAAGCCACGGCGGCGAAGAGAAGAGCGGACAACCTGACGGACATGATGACTCCCACTGGTCGGCAGGACGATGCGTCGGCGTCCCCGGCAGGTCAAGGGCGGCCCCTGCCCAAGGCTGTCTGCAACCGTCGCCTGTGACTGGAAAACATCAATCCTGCTCTCCCGCAAGTCGCATCTTGGGCGGGCACAGGACGTCAATGGCTTCTAGCCCCGGCAGGGCATCGACTGTGTGGGCACCGCGCGCTTGCCACCGGGCGGGGGTCGCCAACGAGGCCACCAGGGTCTGGACAAACGAATCCGGGTCCAACTGCTCAATCCGGGCGAAGGCCAGGCGGCTGCCATAGCCGGCGGAACAGTCCTGCACCGGTCGCCAGAGCGCCCCGTCCCGAAAAAATGATCTCCCGGCCGGCCGGGCAGCCCGAGCGTCAATCACGACGGGATTGGCCACATGGGAAGTCCATGGACCCTCCAGCCGGGTCGCATGAAAGAGTCCAAGGGTATCCCAGCTTGCCTCGCCCGGCTGCGAAAGCGCGGCAAAGAGCCACCAGAGATCCCCGTGACGGATCAGGGTCACGTCAGCCGCGCGGACGCCCGAAACCAGAGTGGCAACCTTGACCCAGCCGCCCGGCAGTTGCTCGGCCCGCCAGAGCTCAATGGTCGCCCGCCCTGAAGTCTCCGGGATCATGAAGACCTCCCCCTCATGAGCAAAGACCTGCGGATAGGAGAGATGGCAATCCTCTTCCAATACCGGCTGCGGAACGCCCATGACCCCATCCGGGCCCATCTCCACGACAGAGATCAGGCCTCGCGCCGTGGCAAAGGGAAACTCCTCACAGAAGAGCCAGGTGCGTCCCTCATGGCTGAACAGGAAAGGATCGGCGTAATAGCGCGCGGCATCATCCGACAGGATCTCATAGGGCTGCTGCGGCCAGGCGAGGCGTTCGTGCAAGGATGTGCCCGGGGCTGTCTGACGCCAGGCAATGCGCCAGTGCTCCTGCCCCCGCGACAGGGCCAGGAGCCGCCCAGCGATCCGCGCGGCGATCCTGGACAGGGCAGCTTTGGGCAGCGAGAGAGGGCCCATCAAGGTAGCGCCTGAGGCCGCGGTCGCTACCTCACCCGTGGCACCGCTCATGAACCTGCCGACCGCCATCAAGATAAGATCAGCCCAACGACCGCACACGCGCTCAAAAGACCGGATCAGCTGATGCGGCTCCTCAAGCCCCGCCATGCCCCTTGCAAGAACGGCATTGCCGATGGACCGGCAGCACAGGATCGAGAGCTCCGGTGAGCGATCGCCCGCAAGGGCGGCGAGAACCGCAAGCTCTCCGACGGCCCCGTCGGCGAGCGGGACGAGGCAAGGCGCTGGGGTGTCAAACCGTTCATGGCGCCCAGTCAGGTCGATGCAAAGGTCAATGTCACTGACGAAGGCTTCGGGACGGAGTTCTTGGCAGACATCCGAGCCGCCACCCCCTTCAACCGCTCGATAAAGCGTCGCCTCGAGCAGGCGCAGGGCCTCGAACCCTGCCGGACGCCCCGGCCCATGTTCGACGATCTGCGCCACGACAACATGGCCCTGTGCCAGCAGGCGCTGGCGCAGCCGGTCATGCCAGACACGGGCTGGCGCCGGGATGAGAAGCTCGACCTGCACGCTGCCAGCATACAGGATTCGCATTCACCTTGTTTCGAGTTCCACCACGCCGAAAGGTCGTCAATGCTGTAAAAATGAACCCGATTTAATTCGGATGATCGAAATGGCACGCCAGCGGAAGATCCTGCTTTATGTGCATGCCTTGACGGGCGGCGGCGCCGAACGTGTCTGGGCACTGCTGGCGAGCGGACTATCACGCCGCGGTCACGACGTCCTGCTCGTCACCGATTTCAATGCCAGCGCCAACGCACCCTATATCGATCCGGCGGTTCGCCAGGTGGTTCTGGGCGGTGGGCACCTGACGACGATTCACCGACTTGCGCGCCTCATGCGCGAGGAACAGCCCGACATCAACATGGCAGCCCTGAGCCTGTCGAACCTGAAACTGGGCCTTGCAGCAATGCTGGCCGGTCAACTGTCGCGCAGCATCGTCACCTATCACGGCTATACCGACACCGAACCGCAGCTGCTCAGCCGCCTTGGCTATCTGTCGACCCCCCTGCTCTCACGCCTTACGGCCGCGACCGTCTGCGTGTCCGACGGATTGCTCGACTATGTGGTGAAGCGATTTTTCGCACCGGCAGCTCGCACGCTGAGGATCTATAATCCAGTCGTCAGCAGTGGTTCGCACGAACGCGAGCCCCTGCCCCTGGCCCAGCGGCCAGCCATTGTTCTCGCGTCCGGCCGGATGATTTCCTACAAGAACTTTCCGGCGCTGATCAGGGCCTTCGCAAAGGTGAAGCCCTTGGATGCACGGCTTCGCATCCTTGGCGAAGGGCCTGAGATGGAGACGATCCGCAGGGAAATCGATCGTCTCGGTCTACAATCCCGCGTCGAGCTGCTCGGGTACCAGCCACAGCCCTGGATCCAGTACGAAGAAGCGCGCTGTTTCGCCCTGCCATCAGCCAAGGAACCCTTCGGCCTCGTTCTGGTTGAGGCCCTCGCTCATGGCCTGCCGGTTGTGGCCACTGACTGCCATGGCCCTCGTGAAATCCTGACTGATGGGATTGGTACCGTGGTTGCGCAGGGCGACGAAGATGCGCTCGCGCAGGCAATCACCGACGCGCTGGCCAACCCCGGCGACCCGGAGCCACGGCGTCAACATGCGAGGCGCTTTTCACTTGATGCTGGGCTCGATCAGTATGAAGCCCTGTTCGAATCCGTCATTTCCCGAC
>CAISZN010000457.1 GCA_903889985.1 uncultured Hyphomicrobiales bacterium
GTTTCGCGGGCCTTGTCGGCTTCATGCAACACCGTATAGGCGCGGATCAGCTGCGCCCAGCTCTCGACCGGGCCGCCCTCGCTCGACAGCCGGGCAGCCAATCGCGCGACCATGCTGCGGATCGTGGCGTCGCGCTCCTGAGGCGGCAGGTTCGCCACCTCACTCGCGGCACCGGCCGGCGGGGTGGGAACGGCACCGGCACCGGGTGCGGTGCCCCCCAGAGCTGCGATCCGCTCCCGCACCATTTCGGCCCACGGAGCATTCGGCTGCTCGGTGACGAGATCCTGATAGCCGCGAACAGCGGCATCCTTGTCGCCATCCTGTTCCGCGCCAAGCGCCAGATAGAACCTTGCCTGCGGATAGGCGGCGTCGTCCTGCAGTGCCATCCGCAAAATTTCTCGGGCCTCTGCCGTCACGCTTCCATTGGCCGCAAAGATCAGGGCCTCGCCATAGGTGGTGAGCCGCTCCGCATTGGGGCCCAGCAGCCGCAGGATCTGGCGATAGGCCAGGGCGCCCTCATTGGCACGGCCGAGCTTCATGTAAACCGGAGCGACGATCTGCCAGCCGCGGACGTCATCCGGATTGGTGGCCAGGTGATCCTGAATCTTGGCAAGGGCGATATCCACGTCCATCTGGCCGGGGGGTGCCGCCTTGCCGCTTGCCAGCGGCTGGTCAGGATAGTCCGGGGCGCCAAGCAGGCCATAAAGGCCGAGGCTGAGAGCAGGCACCAGGACGAGCGCGGCAACAGCGGCAGCCCGCACCGCGATCCTGCCGGATCCCTTGGTTGTGACATCCGGGGCCGCGGCCAGCAGCCTGCGCGCGGCCTCCGTTCGGGCGACATCGGCATCGGCCGCCGAAATCAGCCCGCGTTCCAGGTCGCGGGCGATGCTGGCGAGCTCGGCTTCGTAGAAGACCCTATCGACAGATGGGGGTGCCACGCCGTCGCGACGCCGCGAGAGTGGCCACAGTACCGCGAGAACCGCGGCTCCAGTCATGAGAGCGAAGGCAACCCAGAGCATGGCGCCTCATGTAGCCGTTCGGACGGTGAACGGAAAGCCAATTCGCCGGGAGGGGGCAGGGCCTGCCCCCTGATCCACCTCTTCCCTGAGGAGAACTGCCATCGGGCTCACGCGGGATGGACTGGGGCGCAAACTGAGCTAGCATCCCTTTGGATCGTCAGTGGGGACACCATGCGCCAGCCTCTCATCATTGCCTTCTCCCTTTATGGCCTGATGGCGCTTGGGGCGCCGGCCCAGGCAGCCATGGTCGAGAATCTCACCTATGATCTGGGTGGTTTCAAGGTCCTCATTCCGAAGGTGGAGACCAGCGGCGGCAGCCTGACCGACACGGACCTTCGCGCCATTCTCGATCCGCTTGACGGTGCCACCCTGGCGCAGCGATTGGCGCGGGCCAATGCGGGCACAGTTTCCATTCCGCGCCTGAGCTTCGAATTCGCCCCGGGCCAGAGCTTTTCCTATCGCGACATCAAGCTCGTGAATCTGGCCAATGGCCAGATCGAGGCTGCGAGCGCAGCCGGGGCAAGTGCCGATCTGCCTGACCAGCATGGTGGCACCCTGAGCGCGAGCTATGGCGCGATGTCCATGCGCAAGGTCAACCTCGGCCTGATGCTGCGCATAGCGACCAGCGTTCGCAGCGATCCGAACGAACCTCTGGCGTCGCTCTATGAGGATTTCACGGCCGACGGATTTGAAATGAAATCCCCCGATGCGGATGTCTCCATGGGGCGCATCAGCGGTTCGGGCATCAAGGGACGCCCATTCTCGGTGCCACTCTCCGAGATTGTCGGCATGGCCCAGCGCAATCCAAATGCTCCGCTTTCGGATGAGGATGGTCGCAAGCTTGGCATGCTGATCACGGACATGATGCAGAGCTTTGAAGTTGGTCAGGTCGAAGCGCGTGACATGCTGGTGCGGGTCAAGACCGGTGAAAAGGGCGAGGTCGGCATTGGCCGGTTCTACATGGGAGGCGTCTCGAAGGGTCGCTTCGGTGAGCTTGCCTATGAGGATTTCCGCATCCTCATGCCTGATGGTAAGGCGCGCATCGGCCGCTTCGCCCTGCGCGATCTCGATCTCAGCCGCACCTTTGCAGCCATGCGTGAACTTGCCCGGCAGGGCGATTTCAAAAGTGCCGAAAATGATCCGCGCGCCCTGATCCCAACACTTGGCCTGATCGAATTGACCGGCCTCGACTTCGATGTGCCTGACACTACGGGTAAGGGCAATTCTGCTGATGGAAAGCGGGTTCTCTTCACGCTGGGACGCTTCGAGATCGGCACGCGTGGCTTCATCGAAGGCATTCCCACGGCCCTCAATGTTCGCGTGCAGGACTTCGTGTTCCCTCTGCCAGGTAAGTCCAAGGATGATGACCTGCAGCAGCTCATCGCATTTGGTCTCAATCGACTGGAGCTGAGCCACAACATGGACTTGGCCTGGACCGAAGCAACGCAGGAGCTCGGCCTCAAGGACTATTCCATCCGCATGCCGGGACTCGGCGCGCTGAAGATCACAGGCACCATCGGCAATCTTTCGAAGGAGCTCTTTTCCAGCAATCTCGCGCTGGCGCAGGCCACGGCACTGGGAGCGCTGGTGAAGAGCCTCGACATCAATTTTGAAAATCTCGGTGGTGTCGAGAAGGGGCTTGCCCTTCAGGCAAAGCAGTCGGGGCAGAGCATTCAGGACGTGAAGCAGATGCTGGTTGCAGGGGCTGCAGTTGGTATTCCTGCCATGATGGGCAACAGTTCAGCCTCGAAGGCGATTGGCAACGCAGTTGCAAAGTTCCTGGCCGATCCCAAGACGCTGCGCATCTCGGCGCGCTCGCGCGACGGCCTCGGGGCATCCGATCTGATGATGTTGTCGGATCCTCTGGCATTGCTCGACAAGGTCGAGATCAGCGCCAGTGCCAACGAATAGGTTTCCAACTCTCCTGGAAGAGTGCTCTCCTGCGCTCGCGTGCCGAAGAGGGGCGGCAGGAGGGCAGGGTCAAACCCAAGCCAGCATTGCCAAGCCAACATTACCAAGAATTCATCCGGCTGAAACGCGGCCGTAAGTCGGCAATCTTCATGTTCACTCCCAAGGCGGCAAGACTGCTGCCAGCTTTCAGGAGTGACTTCATGCACACCGATCCCGCCTCTCATGACCAGCGCCCGTCGGTCGAGGCTCGTCCGCGCCGCTCGGTTCGCAATATTCTGCTCGGCGCTACGGCCGCTCTGGTGGTTGCTGGCGCCATCGGCCAGACATTCATCACGTCGGGTCCTGCTGTTGCTGCTGCAACGTCCCAGGCCCAGACCCAGATCAATCCGCCATCCTTTGCCGATGTGGTCGACCGCGTGCGTGGCGCCGTCGTCTCGGTCAAGGTCAAGCTCGTCAATGATGATGAGCAGGAGGCAGGCGCCCCGCAGGGCTTCCCGCAGGTGCAGCCGGGCGATCCGCTCGAGCGCTTTTTCCGCCAGTTTGGTGAAGGGCAGCAGCGCGGCAATCGTGGCGAGCGTCCCCGCAGCGGTGGTCAGGCGCAGGGCTCCGGCTTCATCATTTCAGAAGACGGCTACGTGGTGACGAACAATCATGTCGTTGACCATGCGGGCGAAGTCTCAATCACCCTCGACAATGGCAAATCGGTCGCCGCCGAGATCATCGGCACGGACCCCAAGACCGACCTCGCCCTTCTGAAGATTAAGGGTGGAGGCACTTACCAGCACGTCAATTTCTCGGGTACGACGCCGCGGGTCGGAGAATGGGTGATCGCAGTCGGTAATCCCTTCGGCCTTGGCGGAACAGTCACTGCCGGCATCGTCTCGGCCCGTGGCCGCGACATCGGCAATGGTCCCTATGACGACTACCTGCAGATCGACGCTCCGGTGAACCGTGGCAACTCAGGTGGCCCGACCTTCAACGGCAATGGCGATGTGGTCGGTGTCAACACGGCAATCTATTCGCCGTCGGGCGGTAGCGTTGGTATCGGCTTTGCGATCCCTGCGGAAGTGGCGAATACGGTCATCGCCTCCCTCAAGGAGCACGGCAGCGTCTCGCGTGGATGGATCGGTGTTCAGATCCAGCCTGTGACACCTGAAATCGCCGAGACACTCGGTTCGGGAATGGTCAAGGGCGCACTGGTGTCCGACGTCCAGCCCAATGCGCCTGCCAAGGCGGCGGGCCTGAAGGCCGGAGATGTGATCACTGCAGTCAATGGCGATGCCGTCGATGGGCCGCGCGAACTGGCAAAGCGCATTGCAAGCCTAGGCCCCGAGAAGCAGGTGAAGCTCACCTACCTGCGGGATGGTTCCGAGAAGACGGCCGACGTGAAGCTCGGCAGCCTGCCCTCGGACCCGCAGCAGGCTCGTGCCACGCCTCCCCAGCAGCAGGAGCGTGCCTCGCTTACCCGCTGGGGCATGCGCCTCACCCCGTCCCGGGACGGGCAGGGCGTGCTCGTAGCTGAGGTGGATCCGGATGGCGTTGCCGCCCAGAAGGGCCTGCGCAACGGCGACGTGATTCTCGAGGCCGCCGGCAAGCCTGTGTCACGCCCGGCTGATGTCCAGGCCGCCCTGTCGGAGGCCAGAAAGGACAATCGCAAGGCTGTCTTGCTTCGGATCAAGTCAGGGGAGGGCACGCACTTCGTCGCCCTCGCCACCAACCCGACCTCGTGATCCCAAGGGTTTGCATCCAGGTGCGCGACCCTGCCCCACGAGGCGTGCCTTAGATGCAGCGGGCGGCAGGCCGGGTTCCCCCAACCCGGCCTGCCGTTCTTTCAAGGAACGCGCTATATGTCGCGAATGAAGATCCTGATCATCGAAGATGATTCCGAAGCTGCTGCCTATCTTGTGAAGGCCTTCCGCGAGGCAGGCCATGTGGCCGATCATGCCGGCGACGGGCTGGATGGCTATGCGCTGGCCCGGGATGGCAATTACGACGTCCTCATCGTCGATCGCATGTTGCCCAAGCTCGATGGCCTGTCACTCATCGGTGGCCTGCGTGAACAGAAGGTCGAGACGCCGGTCCTCATCCTGTCCGCGCTCGGCCAGGTGGATGATCGCGTCAAGGGCCTGCGCGCCGGTGGCGACGACTATCTCGCCAAGCCCTATGCATTCTCCGAGCTGCTCGCCCGTGTCGAGGTGCTGTCCCGCCGGCGTCGCGGCAACAGCGGTGAGGCAACAATCTATCGGGTGGGCGATCTCGAACTCGATCGTCTTGCCCATAAGCTCACGCGCGCGGGCCGCGAGATTACCCTTCAACCCCGAGAGTTCCGCCTGCTTGAATATCTGATGAAGCATGCGGGTCAGGTGGTGACGCGCACCATGCTTCTGGAACACGTCTGGGATTATCACTTCGATCCGCAGACCAACGTGATCGATGTGCATGTCTCCCGCTTGCGCTCGAAGATCGACAAGGGGCACGAGGTCTCCCTGCTGCATACAATCCGCGGGGCAGGTTATATGATCCGCGAGGGTTCACGCCCCACATGAATGAAGCGGATGATGGATGGCGAGCCAGTCTCGCTGGAGCGATGAGGAAGCAGCTGCGGCATGACCGGAACAGGCGAAACCCGCAGCAGCTGGCTGACCCCGGTGGGCAAGGTACTGCGCACAACGGCGTTCAAGCTGTCCATCACCTATCTCTTTATTTTTGCCATCGGCGCGGGCCTTGTCCTCACGAGTCTGGGCTACAATCTGCGCTTCCTCGTCGACGAGCAGATTTCCGAAACCATTGAGGCCGAGATTCGCGGCCTCTCGGAACAATATGCGCGTGGCGGTATTCGTCGGCTTGTCGAGACGGTTGAGCGCCGCGCCCAGCAGCCGAACAGCGGGCTCTATCTCGTGACGACATTTGCGGGCGAAAGCATCGTCGGCAATGTTGCCCAGGTGCCAACGACAGTTCTCGAGCTTCCGGGCGTCGTTGAGACGAGCTACCAGCGGCCGGGAGAGACGGAAGCCTCCCACCGGGCCCTGGCGCGCATCTTCCTGCTGCAGGGTGGGTTCCGGCTGCTCGTTGGCCATGACCTCGAGGACCGCGACACGCTCGGTCGTGTCATGAAACAGGCACTGCTGACCTCTCTGGGGTGGCTCGTGCTCATTGGCACCATCGGAGGGTTCATCGTTGCGACCCGTGTGCTGCGACGTGTCGATGGAATGAGTGCTTCGGCCCAGAGCATCATGACCGGCGATCTTACGCAACGCCTGCCGGTCTCAGGCTCAGGCGACGAGCTTGATCGTCTCGCCCAGAATCTCAACACCATGCTCGAGCGCATCGGCGAACTCATGCAGGGGTTGCGAGAAGTTTCCGATAACATCGCCCATGACCTCAAGACACCGCTCACTCGCCTGCGCAATGGCGTGGAGCAGGCGCTGCGAACAGGTGACAGCCCGCAGGACTACCGCACCGCACTTGAGCATGTACTGGACGATTCAGACAGCCTCATCCGCATTTTCAATGCACTGCTGATGATCGCACGTCTGGAGGCCGGCAGTGGTCGAGAAACCATGACCGAATTCGACCTGTCGGAAGTCGTCGCTGACGTGGTCGAATTATATGAGCCATCTGCCGAAGAAGAAGGTCTTTCGCTGGAAGCCAAGGTAGAGGCCGCACTTGCCATGCACGGCAGTCGCGAGCTCATTGGGCAGGCGCTCGCCAATCTCATCGACAATGCAATCAAATATGGGATCCCTCAGGATACTCTGTTGCAGCCATCGGCGATCACGGTATCCGCGCAGCGACTGGGATCTGAAATCGAGATCGCGGTCGCTGATCACGGACCGGGTATTGGGCCGCAGGACCGCGCCCACGTCCTAGACCGCTTCGTGCGGCTGGAGGGATCGCGCTCCAGGCCGGGATCAGGCCTCGGCCTCTCGCTCGCAGCAGCTGTCGTGCGCTTGCATCATGGTACGCTTCGGCTGGAGGACAATGAACCGGGCCTTCGCATCGTGCTCGCATTCCCGGCAGCGTCACCGCAACTGCCTGCACCAGCAAAGCAGCTGCCCGCACCATGAGCAATGCAGCACTTGCCCCCCTCCATGCCAGATTGACCGCTGCCCCCAGGTTGGCCGATGCAAAAGGTGCAAAGGCGCGGCTGGATGAATTGCTTCGCGACGCGCAGGCTCCGCTCGCGAGGCTCTTAGCGATGCCTCAAGTCCGAGCCTTGCTGTTGGGAATTGCAGACCATTCTGCCTATCTCTGGCAACTCCTAAGCATGGATTTGCTGCGACTCACACGTCTGCTCGATGCTTCACCTGAACAAGCCTTCCAGGATTGCATCACCAGGACTCGTTTGATCTGTGACCTGGCGGAAGATGAAGCGCAGATCATGGAGGCGCTTCGCAAAGCCAAGCAGGAAGCCGCGCTTCTCATCGCCCTCGCGGATATTGGCGGCGTCTGGGATGTCCTTGAAGTGACGCAGGCGCTGACAAGCTTTGCGGATGCTGTCGTGTCCGATGCGCTTCGCTTTCTGCTGCGTGGAGCCATGAATGCGGGCAAGCTCACCCTTTCCGACCGGTCCGATCCGGAAAAAGATTGCGGTGTCGTCATTCTTGCCATGGGAAAACATGGCGCTGGCGAGCTCAATTATTCGAGCGATATCGACCTCATCGTTTTCTTTGATCCTAGCTCGCCTGCAATCCCCGAGGGGGCCGAACCCTCGAGGATCTTCGTTGCGATGACACGCACGCTCGCACGCTTGCTGCAGGAGCGGACAGGCGATGGCTACGTGCTGCGGGTCGATCTGCGCCTGCGGCCTGACCCAGGCTCCACCGCGGTCGCGATCTCGTTGCCAGCCGCCTTCAGCTATTATGAAATGCTTGGACAGAACTGGGAGCGCGCAGCCCTTATCAAGGCGCGTCCGGTCGCGGGTGACAAAACACTTGGTATCCAGCTCCTGAAGGCGCTCGAACCGTTTATATGGCGCAAATATTTCGACTATGCGGCCATTGCCGACATCCACGCGATGAAACGGCAGATTCATGCGGTGCGGGGCCATGCTGAAGTGGCAGTGGCCGGGCACGATGTAAAGCTCGGACGCGGCGGAATTCGCGAAGTCGAGTTTTTTGTCCAGACGCAGCAACTCATTTTCGGAGGCCGGCGTCGCCAACTGCGCGGCGCGCGAACGCTCGACATGCTGCGGGAGCTTGAGGCCGATGGTTGGGTGACCCATGCTGCTGTTGAGGATCTCACGGCATCCTATCTCTACCTTCGCCAGCTTGAGCATCGGCTTCAGATGGTTGCGGATGAGCAGACGCAGCGGCTGCCGGCAGATCTGGATGCCTTGAGCCGCTTCGCCAAATTTTGCGGCCATGCGCGGCTGTCAAGTTTTGAGACGGAGCTCACGAAACACCTGCGCAAGGTCGAAGAGCATTATGCCCGTCTCTTCGAACATGCTCCCGGACTCGATGCCAGCACGGGGAGCCTCGTGTTCACGGGGGTCGTCGATGATCCAGACACGCTCGAAACTCTGGCCAACATGGGCTTCCAGGATCCCGTTGCTGCGGCTGAGATCGTTCGGGGTTGGCATTTTGGCCGTCGCTCCGCCGTTCAGAGTGCGCGGGCCCGAGAAATCCTGACTGAGCTCATTCCGGCGCTGCTGGAAAGCTTCGCCGGCAGTGGTGATGCAGACGCAGCACTATGCGCCTTCGATTCCGCGCTGACAGGCATGCCCGCTGCCTCTGAGCTTTTTACCATTCTCAAATCGAATGAAAAGCTGCGGGAGCTTTTTGGCGATATCCTTGGGGGTGCGCCGCGACTTGCCCGCGTGATTGCCATGCGCCCCCACGTCCTTGACGCTGCGATCGATCCCGCATTGCTGGAAATGCCAACGCGAGAGAGGACCTATGATGTTCGCGCCGGCCGCCTGCTCGCAAGTGCGCGATCGACCGAGGCTTTTCTCGATGGAGCAAGGGATCTGCTGCAGGAGGAGATGTTCCTGATCGGCGTCAGGACTCTATCCGGGGTCATGGATCCAGTGCAGTCAGGCCGTGCCTATTCTGATCTGGCAAGTGCGTTGTTGCGGGCCACCTTTGCCCATGTTGAGACCGCATTCACGAGCGAATATGGCCAGGTCCCGGGTGGGCGCTGCGTCATCATCGGCATGGGTAAACTCGGCTCATGCGAGATGACCGCTGCTTCGGATCTCGACCTGATCCTGCTTTACGATTTTGATCCGGACCGGCCTGAATCGGTTGGAGCGCGACCGCTCCATGCCTTGCAGTATTATACCCGCCTTACGCAGCGCTTCGTTTCTGCCCTGACCGTAGCGACCCGCAGGGGGCGGCTCTATGATGTGGACATGCGCCTGCGGCCATCCGGCGGAAAGGGACCAATTGCAACCCAAATGCGCAGCTTCAGGACCTATCAATTCGAAGATGCGGAAACCTGGGAGCATATGGCGCTGACGCGCGCGCGCATCATCGGCGGAGATGGCAGCCTTTGCGTCGAAGTGGAGGCCGTCATCCGTGATGTTTTGGCGCGCCCGCGCAATAAGGCCAAACTGAAGCGCGACGTCTATGACATGCGCCGCCTGATTGCGCAGGAGAAGGGCGAGGACAATCCATTCGATCTGAAGCTGGCCGCTGGCGGCATCATCGATGTTGAATTCGTTGCCCAGTATCTCATTCTGCGTCATGCCCATGCTTATCCAGCACTGCTCGATACGGACCTGTCAGTCGTGCTCATGCGGGCAGCAGAGGCGGGTGTTCTCGCGCAGGCGCAGGCTGATCGGCTGGGCTCTGCCCATCATCTCTATGCCACCGTGACGCAGATGGTGCGGCTAGCCATCGAGGGAGACTTCAACCCAAGGCATGTGGCATCAGGCGTCTTACGTCGGATTGCAGCTGCGGCGAATGTGCCGGATTTTCCATGGCTGGCGCGCCATCTGGATGAAATGCGCACCGACGTTCGCCAAATCTTTGATGCTTTGCTGAAGCCTTAAGCCGCCACGGTCGAGCGCTTGAGCGAGGGCAGCGGATCGGGGAAGGGGAGCACGGGCGTGGGCTGCTCATTCGGCAGGCGCACACGCACGATCGTGCCTGTCCCGACTGTCGAGCGGATGCGCAGCGAGCCCCCATGCAACTCGACCAGCGAACGGGCAATAGCCAGCCCAAGGCCAGAACCTTTCATGCCGTTTTCCAGTGAACATTCACTTTGCTCAAAGGGTTTTGCAACACGGTCCAGTTCGGCACGTGAAATGCCAATGCCCGTATCCTCGACATAGATGTTCACGCCACCCGGCACGCGCCGGCCTCGCACCGTCACGCGACCGCCCTCGGGCGTGAATTTGATGGCATTGCGCAGGAGGCTGTCGAGGACCTTGGCGACGGCGTTTCGATCGGCGCTGATCGACTGCCGCTGGAAAGGAACGAAGGTCAGCTCAATGTCCTTTTCCTGAGCCTTTTCGCGCAGGGCCTCGACTCCGGTGCTGACGACCTCGCCGATTTCAACGTCCTTGCGCTCAAGCCTCATGCGGCCCGCTTCAATGCGAGACATGTCGAGCACGTCTGAGATGAGGGACAGAAGGGTCTGGCCGCTCTCGCGGATATGGGCGCAATAATCGAGGTACCGAGGATTGCCCAAGGCGCCGAAGGTTTGCTGCTCCATCATCTCAGAGAAGCCGATGATATGGTTGAGCGGCGTGCGCAGCTCGTGGCTCATGTTGGCAAGGAATTCGGACTTGGCGCGGTTTGCGCTTTCCGCATGGCCTTTCTGTTCGAGATAGCGCTCGGCCAGTTCTGCAAGCTGGGCTGCCTGCAGCTCGAGTGTCTGACGTGAGCGCTTCAGATCCGCGACTGTGGCCAGGAGGCGCCGCTCGGATTCGAGCAGCTGTTCTTCGTGCCGTTTGAGGGCGGTGATGTCGGTTCCCACTGACACATACCCGCCGTCCTTCGTGCGTCGTTCGTTGACCTGCAGCCAGCGCCCATCGGCGAGGCGGGCTTCATAAGTGCGCGCACCGGCTTGCGGGCGTTCGCCGAGCGCGATCTGCGCCTGCACCTGCGGCGGTGTGCCAACCGACATGAGCTCCCAATAGGGGGTCCCAGCGATGACGGCCTCGTGAGGCAGGTTGTGGAGGCGCTGGAACTTCGAATTGCTCATGACGAGGCGATTGTCCGCATCCCAGAGCACAAAGGCCTCGGAGATGGTTTCAATTGCATCGCGCAGGCGCATGTCGGCAGTGGCGCTCTGTTCGGCCAGAAGTTTCTGGTCGGTGATGTCGACGGCAATGCCGACGAGATGAGGCCCTTCGTTGGGGCGGCGCTGCACCAGTTCGGCGCGGGCCCGCAACCAGACATATTCGCCACGTCCATTGCGGATGCGGAAGGCGTGGTCGATGCAGTTCGTCTCGGATGCTGCCAGCTGCTCGGCCATGCATGTGAGATCGCCGTCCTGCGGATGGATCAGCGCATTTACATCGCCGCAGGACAGGAACTCCGTATCGGCGGCTATGCCGAGGAGTTCATACATTGATGTCGACCAGTAGATTCGACCGCGTGCAATGTCCCAGTCCCAAAGGCCGCAGCGGCCGCGCGACAGCGCTGTGTCAATGCGTTCGCGCATGGTGGTGCAGGTGAAGCCGGCCTCGTTCGCCCGTCCCGCCTGCCAAGCATAGGCGCAGGCGATGAAAATGAGAACAGCTGAGGTCACGAGGAGGAGGAAGCCTGACCTCAGCGCATCGGTCCGCCAGTCCTGCAGGACTCCGCGGATGGGGTGCACGACCGCCACCTGCCCATAGGGGTTCTGCAGGTTGCGAACAGTGGCCAGTGCCTCGACGCCAGTGGCAAGCGTGATGCTGACCACGCCGGCCTTCTCGGCAAAACTCACCAGTGGTTCGGAATTGCCGAGATAGTCCGCCAGTGTCGTATTGGAAATGCTCTGGGGAGCTGATGAAATGATACGGCCGGCTGCGTCACTCACCAGAATGCTGCGCCCGTGCAGGAAGGCGCGCTCGGGAATACCCTTGTCAAGACGGGAGGGCGGCTCGCCTTCACGCGTTGCGCGACCGGCGGCATCGAGATCAGTCGTTAGCGCGACTGCTATGAGTTCCATTTCGCCCATCGCGTCCTCAATCGCCCTTTGCCGGTTTTGCAAGGCATTGAGAATCGAGACGCCGATGACAGTGGTGAGGAAAATGGCAACGAGAACGGGAACAGCCAGTCGCAGAAGCGTTTCAATCCATGCTCCGCGCTCCGGGGACGCCGGGGCGAGGGCGGGCGAAACGCTCCACCTGGAAGATGCTCGAACGAACGCATTGGCCGCGGTTGCACGCGCCATGCCTGGCCCCCTGAATTAAATGTGATTGGGAGCCAATGTGCCGCATCGCCCCGAATCACCGTCAGTTGAATCCTGCCTCGCCCTTTTGTCCAGATCTTAATGAAAGGTTGACGCGCATTTTGGAGCCTGTGAGTCCGCTATGCCATGAAGGGCATCAGCCTCGCGCAAGTCTCTGGCTTCGCAGCGTTAACTCGGCACGCGATAGGATCTCAAAAGCAAGCGTTAATATGGACGCCCTGCGCGGATTTCGGAGCAGCGATGAAGTGCTCCTGTGAAGACTATCGATGATTACAAGCAGAAGTGGCCCCGCCTTAAATGGTGGCAAGGGTTCAGCTGTCCGTGAAGGCAACTTCAACCACGCCTTAATAACTTCATTTTAAAATGTAATGTAAATTTTACTTATAGTTAGAAAGTCATCCCATGCGCGTGGCGACTAAAGTAATCGTGCCTATTGTCGGTATGTCTCTGGCCATGTTGGCTGTTGTGGCAGTCTCGCTGTGGCTTCAGCAGCGAATGAGTGATGCCAATCAGCGTGCGGCCAGACTTTCGGCGCAAAGCATTGAGGCCAGCGAGGTGCGCGCACTCAGTCGCGCAATCCAGCGTGATACGCTGAAAATCATGATTGAAGCCTGGAGCAGCAAGATCCCGGATCTTGAGAAGTCTGTCCAGGGGCGCTCCGGGCAGCTGATCACGAGGGCGCGCAATCTATCCGCCCTCGTCGATCCGGATCACGAGATCGCGAAAGGCTTCGTCCCGCTCCAGCAGGCAGTCGTGGATTCGCTTGCCAATACCCGCCGCCTCGTTGGCGCGGGGGACATCAAGGGTGCGACCGCGGCTTTCCTGAAGGAAGTGGAGCCAGCCGAAAAAGCGGCATCGACCATGACTGATCGTTTCATTGAGACGAATGACAAGCTTCGTCAGGACACGACCAGCGAGGTCACGGCACTTGAAGCCGAGTCCCGCACCCTGTTGCTGACCATTTCCCTGAGCATTGCTGCCGCGGCCCTGCTCGCAGGCGGCGTCTTCGCTTACCGGTCTCTTGCCTCACCCCTGCTGGCTCTCGCCCGGGCCTTGCACGCCCTGGCATCCGGTGAATTCGAGACGGAGCTGGTCGCCCGCAACCGCAAGGATGAGATTGGTGATATTGCCCGGGCTGTGGGCAATCTCAAGACGGTACTCGCGGAAAGAGCCAAGGCAGACGTCGACCAGCAGATGCGCCAGCAGCTGGCGACAGCAGCCGAACAGGCACGGCAGGCCGCCGAGCGGGAACGCGTGGCCGCTGAGATCGATGCAGCCCTGGAGCGCGTCGGCGACGCGCTGGCACGTCTTGCAACGAAGGATCTCACGGCGCGTGTCCACGGCCTGCCAGGCGCCTATCTGCGCCTCGAGCAGAGCTTCAATGCCACCGTGGAGCAATTGGCCTCGGTCATCGATATGGTGCGCCAGCGCTCCGACGCGGTGGCATCGGGCGCGAGGGAAATCTCGAACGCAACCGGTGACCTGTCGCATCAGACCGAGCAGCAAGCGGCCTCGCTGGAGGAAACGGTTGCTGCCCTGCACGAGATCAGCGGTGCCGTGAACAAGACAGCCGACCTGTCCCGTCATGTGGGCGAAATCGTCTCCCGCAGCGCCAAGGATGCGGCGCATAATCAGGAAGTCGTGCGCAGCGCCGTGGAAGCCATGAAGGAGATCGAAGCGTCCGCGAACCAGGTCGGACAGATCGTCGGGGTGATGGACGAAATCGCTTTCCAGACCAATCTGCTGGCCCTGAATGCTGGGGTCGAGGCAGCGCGCGCTGGTGAAGCTGGCCGCGGTTTCGCGGTCGTGGCATCGGAGGTCCGCGCGCTCGCGCAGCGGTCTGCCCAGGCGGCCAAGGAGATCAAGGAACTCATCGGCTCCTCGACACGGCAGGTCTCCATCGGTTCAGGCCTGGTCGAGCAGACCGGCACCGCCCTGTCAGCGGTCATGGGCCAGATCCGCGATATCGACAGCCTTGTCAGCGAGATCTCGACAAAGACTGGAGAACAGGCGGCCTCCCTGCAGGAAATCAGCACCGCTGCCAACCAGATGGACCAGATCACCCAGCAGAATGCGGCCATGGCAGAGCAGTCACTCGCGGTCAGCACCTCGCTGGCGGACGAGTCCCGCGAACTCAATCGCGTCATCGGTGAATTCGTGACCGGCGATGCGCGCGCAAGCCATCTGCGCGCGCGCGCAGCCTGATCGGATCCGCTCGCTCAGCCCAGCGAGCGGTCCACGATGTCGCGCACGTCTGGCGAGAGGCCCTTCTCAGCAGCAACCCGACGTAGGGCGCCTTCCGCCATTGCGCTGCGGTTCTTTTCCATGTTCCGCCACGTCTTGAAGGCGCCGAGCAGGCGCGCCGCCACCTGCGGGTTGCGCGGATCGAGCTGCAGGACGATATCGGCCAGGAACTCGTAGCCGCTTCCGTCGGGTGCATTGAAGCGCGTCAGATTTCCCGAGGCAAAGGAACCCACAAGGGAGCGCAGTCGGTTCGGATTGCTCATGGAAAAGGCGTGATGCTCCATGAGGCCACGGACGCGTGACAGAGTCCCTTCCTCTGGAATCATGGCCTGCAGGGCGAACCATTTGTCGACCACAAGCGGATCGGCTGCATGTGTCCGATAGAAAGTGTCGAGCGCCAGTTCGCGCTGGTCTCCCGGAATCTGCACGAGGACCGAGAGTGCACCGATCTGGTCGGTCATGTTGTTGGCCGCGTGGAACTGTCGGCTCGCGACATCCGCGCCTTCAGCGCGATTGCCCGCAGCATACAGATCAAGAAGGGCATTCTTGAGGGCGCGGCGGCCCGCGCTCGCAGCGTCGGGAGAATAGTCGCCTGTCTCTGCCAGCCTGTCATAGGTTTTCACCAGCAGTAGCCCCAGACGCGCGCCAATGAACTCGCGCAGGGCCCTGCGGGCCAGATGCACGGCATCGGGATCGACATCGGTGCCGATCTCGCGGGCGATGTCAGCCTCTCCGGGCAGGATCACCACCTGCGCGGTGAAGGCTGGATCTGCCTCATAGCCGCGGATCAGGGAGCCGAGGGCATCGGCAAAGCCAGGGTCGCCGGTTGGAACGTCTCCGTTGCGGATCGTGTCGACCGCGCGGCTGATGAGGCGCGTGGCATAGGTCTGCGCCGACTGCCAGCGGTTGAAGGGATCGCGGTCATGGGCGAGCTGCAGAAGCATGTCAGCTTCGGCATTGGCAATGTCGAGGCGAACCGGCGCAGAAAAGCCCCGCAGCGCCGACACCACCGGGCGCACGCCCACATTGCGGAATGTGATGCGGCGGTTCTCGTCACCCAGCTCGAAGACACCCGTGCCAAGTTCGTGAGCCGAAGCGCCACCGGGTTCCTGCGGCCCGGGCGTTGCCAGTTGCAGGTCCACACCATCGGGGCCGATCAGCCCGAGCGCGACGGGAATCACAACCGGATGCTTCGTGGGTTGGCCCGGGGTGGGCTTGGTCGACTGGTAAAGATCCAGCGTGCAGGTGCGCGCGGCTTCGTCA